>JBMDXA010000239.1:0-1249 GCA_048594725.1 Candidatus Kapaibacteriota bacterium | reverse complement strand
GAGGTTCTGAAACGCTACAGGTTTTTCAAGGGAATTTTCCGCACCATCCAGAGCGAGGCGCGCCGCCGCCGTCCGTCGCTCGCCATCCTCGTCGATTATCCCGGTTTCAATATTCGTCTGGCCGAGTCGCTGCACGCCGCGGGCATTCCCGTGCTCTATTATATCGCCCCGCAGGTGTGGGCGTGGAAGGAGGGACGGGTCAAAAAATTGCGCCGCTACGTCAGCGATCTTGTAGTGGTATTTCCCTTCGAGATGGAATTTTTCACGAAGCACGGAATGAGTCCCCGATTTTTCGGTCATCCGCTGATCGATCAGATCGAGGAGTTGCGCGGGGCCGGCAGCGCATCGGATGGCGCTGGTGCCGCCAGCGTTTCGGGGAGCGATAACCGCCGTACGATCGCCTATCTTCCCGGCAGCCGTCCGGAGGAGATAGCGCGTCATATGCCGGTGCTGAGCCGTGTGATCGCATCGCTCGGCCCGGGCTACCGTCATGTTATTCCCCTGGCTACCACCATATCGCGCGATCTTCTGGAACAATATCGCGATGGTGCGCCGTTCGAGATCGTCGGCAGCTCGCACGAGGCGCTCTCCGGCGCCAGCGCGGCGCTCGTGAAGTCGGGCACGTCCACGCTCGATGCCACGCTCCACGGCGTTCCTTTTGCGGCCATGTACAAGACCTCCGGCGTGAGTTATCAGATAGCGCGGCGTCTGATAAAAGTTCCCTATATCGCCATGACCAACGTTCTGGCCGGACGTCTGATCGTGCGCGAATTTATTCAGGATGAGATGAATCCGGATGCGCTTCTGGCGGAGATGCACAGGCTGCTGGACGATGCCGGATATCGAAAAAAAATAGAGATGGGTCTTGCCGAAGTGCGCGCCCTGTTCGGCTCGGCCGGTTCTGCCGGGCGCCTAGCCGATTTCATCCTCGAACATTATCTCCCCTTATCCTGACGATGAGCACCAGGAACGCCAGGCTTCAGGGGGCCATCCTCCGCTGGGGGCTTCGTCTCCTGTCGGCCACATGGCGTTACCGGGAGGAAATTCCCCCCGAATGCCGGCCGATACTGGAGGGGAGGGAGATAGCGGTAATCGCGTTCTGGCATGGGAGCATGCTGCCGGTCTGGTATCGCTTCCGGGGCGGCATGGTTGCGGCGCTGGTCAGCGGCAGCCGCGACGGCGAGCTGCTTGCCGGATATCTGCTGCGGGGACTACGGTATCCCGTGGTGATTCGCGGATCGAGTTCGCG
>JBMDXA010000238.1:0-23738 GCA_048594725.1 Candidatus Kapaibacteriota bacterium | reverse complement strand
TGACTTATACGTGACAGCTCTATGAGAGCTCGTTCTTTTTCCGTCCCCTGACCCAGGAAGAAGAAGAACACCACACCAACAAGCACGATAAGCCCGAGTCCGACAAAGCCGAGCGTACGAACGTTGTTGCGCAGGAATCCTCCTCCGCCTGTCGTCGTCTCTACAGTCTGTGCCGTATCAATGTTCGATGGACGATTAGCCATTCTTAGATGATCGAGAATATTAGATGCGACATAGGCCCTTGGTTAGGGCCACTATAAGGTCCGGAAATGGGAGTGCGGATTGGACCAGAAGAGAAGTAAGGGGGACCACTGGTGAGAAAGCGCGCCCGGAGGGACTCGAACCCCCAACCCTCAGAACCGGAATCTGATGCTCTATCCATTGAGCCACGGGCGCATAGTAGACTGTTAAAGCAGATGTTTAGGTGTTCTCCCTATCACCATTATTTTCCCTCACCTTTCACCACTGGTAATCCGCTTCTGGTACCAAAGAGGGGGCAAATATAACCTTATCCTACCGGATCGTGCAATTGTTCTTCGTGCACTTGTGTAGAAAGCGGAAACTTTGTCCCTTCTCTCCTGTGTGTCTCCCTTTTCAAAGAACGTTTCCGCTGCCGCCGGCCCCCTTGTCGCAGGTGCCGTGAACCATTCGCAGAGTCCCCATTGCAAGGGGGGTGCCACGAAGAAAACCTATAAATTCCGGGCAAAATCGCATTTTTCGGTGTTCAGGGAGTGACGGTAAATCACGGGGCGTGACGAACCTTCACGCCCCCTCTTCCCGGCTCCGTCATACCTCCCGGAACAACGAAAAACCCTCTCCCGAAGTTAGGAGAGGGTCGGTGCCGGGAGACGGCTCCCGGAAAATTTCGCCGGAGCGGAGATCAGGCACATCATCTCCCCGCTCAATTCTTTTTTGCCGCGATCGGCCCGCGCGTGCCGGAGTACTTCGTCAGCGATCCGTCGATGGAGCCGATAACCACTTTCGTGCTCACCTTCACCGGGATCTTCCGGTCGTCATCGGTCAGGTAGACGACGATACGTCCCTCGCTCTTGAAAAGTCCCCCCTCGGTTACCATCGGCTCCACCACCACGCAGTCAAACGTGCCGGCATCCACCTCCACCCGCTCGCGCCCCAGCACCTTCACCCGCAGATCGTGGGTCTGCTTGCCGTAGAAGTTCTTCAGCGTGAAGCTCTGTCCCTTCTTCATGCTCTTGAGGTCGGCCGCACGCACATAATAGAAGGCGCTCAGAATATCATGCACATAGGCCGGCACTTTGAATGAGCCCTCGGTGGTCTTCGCCATGTTTCCCCGCTGGTCGATATTGGCGGCGAAATCGCGGGAATACTTCCCTTCGCGCACCATCTGCTCGAAACGCCAGGGGAAGATGCCATCCACATCGATATAGCTCACATACCGGTCACGCACCTTGAAGACCTTGTCGAAGCTGGTTGTGGTCTTCACATCGAACTTGGCCTCGTAGGTGGGGCGGCCGCTCACGGTGCTGGCCTTTTCTCCGATCTGCATCACGGCCTCGCCGGCGGTGATGAACTTGTAACCGAGGTCGAACGTCAGCCGCTCGCCGAATCCGAAAGCAGTATTGGGAACATAGCGGAGCGCGCCATCGGCGTAGGCATTCAGCGCAGGGGTGGACTCCGGAGCCGAGGACATCAGCCCGCTGACGGCGACGGCGGTTGCCGCGGCCAGTCCCAGAAATCCCGCCCGGCGCAACAGGGTTGCTCGAATGGCTCCTATCTTCATAATTCTAATTCTCGCTTTGGTCTGATCGACTACTCAACATAGATGCAATGCAATCCGAACGTTGGTTCAGAGTGGTTTGTCGTTCGGTTGCGCGCTAGGTTTCATCCGGGGCGAGCACTTTCGGGATGGTATCCGCTACGATATGTAATCGGCGGTGCCGGCATCATTACCCACCAGCATCCGGCGGCATGCCTCCATCACCCGTTCCGGGGCGATCCGTCCCACACAGTTCTCCGGCTGGTGATCCTTCCCGCAGGGAACATCGCAGAGCTCCTCGTCGGGATGAGGCACCAGCGTCGTGACATGTTCGCCGAGCGGTTTCCAGCGCGCCGGCCACAACGGCGGCAGCCCAGGATACAGCCCCACCACCGGAGCCCCCACCAGCGCCGCCAGATGAGCGGGCCCAGAAGAGCTGCCGAGAAAACCCCGGGCCCCACGGAGGAGCTCGCTCAGGCCATCCAGTGAAATGTTCGCTACCAGCGCGAGCCGCGGATCGGCACCGGCTCCCTGTATCACCTCTCGTGCCACCTTCTCCTCTCCCGGCCCGGCCGTCACCACAACGGAGAGATCGGGGTTCTCCCGCAGGAGCGCTGCCGCCACCTTGCCGTATCGTTCCGGCGGATACGCCGAAGCCGATCCTCTGCAACCGGGATGGATCACGAAGTATTCCCCCACGATCCCCGAACGGGAAAGATGGGCGGCGGCCTCATCCCTTCCCTGCGAGGAGACCGGAAGTTCCGGCATCACCACCGGCAGGTCACCATCCAGCAGCGGGCCCAGCAGGTTCACACCGTACTGAGCCTCGTGCTTGGCCCCTTTCCGCCGGTGTTCATACACCCACCGGGTGAAGAGCCCCGAATAGAACCGGTAGCCGGTTCCGATCCGGACATCGATACGGGCCATCACCGATTCCATCGCCAGCTTGAACTCGGGCTTGGCGAAAACGATGGCGTCCGGCTTGTAATTTCGCATAATGCCGAGCCCGCCACGGAGATCGGAGATTTCGAGCACCCGGTCCACCTCCGCTATCCGCCGCACGATGGGAGCGGTATAGGGGGTCACCAGGAACGCGATCTCCGCCTGCGGTGCACGCTGTTTCAGCGCAACGGCGATCGGAAGGGTGACGATCACATCACCGAGCCCGTCGGTCCGGGATACGAGTATCCGCCGGAGTTCTTCTGTGGGAGTTAGTACTGGCATATCGTGAAAATACACACCCGGCACTCCATTACCCAGCATGGATACGGTTGGGGGACAACTGCTCTTCAGATTGAAGCCGGATGCCGGGGGGGTAACGCTTGTGAGATCAGTACGACGATCAGCCCTGTATTTCCGTGGACGATCCCCAATCTCCAGCGGAAACGCTATCTTCGCCCCTCATCATGAGTACAACAACAGCCATGAACGTTCTGGATCTCGCTCTTGTAGGCTATGGGCAGATGGGACGGGAGATCGACCGGCTCGCCGGCGATAACGGTTTCCGCGTCGCCATGAAGTACGATGCCGATACCCCGCTCGGCCCGGCCCCGGAGGGTCCGTTCGATGTCGCCATCGAATTCACCCGTCCGGAGGTCGCGCTCGCCAATATCGAGCGGCTGCTGATCTGGGGGAAACCGGTAGTGGTGGGAACCACCGGCTGGCTGGAGAGGCTGGCCGACGTGGAGGGGCTCGTGGAGCAGCACCAGGGACGGCTGATCTATGCCAGCAACTTCTCCATCGGCGTCAACATCTTTCTGAAACTGGTCCGCGAGAGCGCCATACTCTTCAACCAGCAGGCGATGTACGATGCGGCCGTTCACGAGATCCATCACACCCGCAAGGTGGATTCCCCGAGCGGCACCGCCATGAGCATCGCGCAGATCCTGATGGCCGGGCTCGATCGCAAGACGACGCTCCTCCAGGAAACCTCACACGGGGCGATCCAGCCGGAGGCGCTCCATCTTACCAGCCAGCGGCTCGGCAGCACCGTGGGCACCCATAGCGTGGTGTTCGACTCGGATGCCGATACCGTGGAGCTGATCCATCGCGCCAAGAACCGCTCCGGCTTTGCGCTCGGCGCGCTGGCCGCCGCACGATGGATCGCCGGCAGGGAACCGGGACTCTACCGGTTCGAAGACCTTTTCTGATCCCTCCCCCCAGGGGAATCGCTTCCGACAACGGGGCCGCAGGGCACCTGATCTTTCAGCACTATCTTTTTCAGCGACCGCTATGACTACCCTTTTCCGGGGCACGGGTACCGCACTCTCCACCCCGTTCCACGCCGACGGTTCCATCGACTTCGAATCGTTCGGCAGGTTGATAGATACGCAGATCGACGCCGGTATCGAGGCACTTGTCCCCTGCGGCTCCACCGGGGAGAGCGCCACCATGAGCCGCGATGAGAAGCTGGAGGTGATCCGCTTCACCATCGAGCGGGCGGCCGCGCACGGCAATCGCCGCCCCAAGGTGATAGCAGGCACCGGCTCGAACGTGGGAGCCGCCACGGTGGAACTTTCCCGCGAGGTGCGCGATCTGGGGGCCGACGGGCTTCTGCTGGTCTCTCCGTATTATAATAAGCCGTCGCAGCGGGGCATCATCGCCCATTTCGGCGCGGTTGCCGAAGCGGTTCCCGAACTCCCGCTCATCCTGTATAACGTTCCGGCGCGCACCGGCAGCAATATGAGCGCCGAGACCACGCTGGAACTGGCGAAGCGGTACAGGAATATCGTGGGGATCAAGGAGGCATCCGGCGATCTGGATCAATGCTCCGCGATCATGCGGGATGCCCCGGAGGGGTTCAGCCTCTACAGCGGCGAAGACAGCCTTGCCTTTCCGCTGATAGCCATGGGCGCCGGCGGCGTGATAGCGGTGGTGAGCAATGAAGTCCCGAAAAAATTCGGTGATATGGTGCGGCTGGCGCTGGCCGGAACACTCACGGAAGCCCGTGCGCTCCATATGGAACTGTTCGAACTGATGCGGCTGAATTTCATCGAGTCGAATCCCGTTCCCGTCAAAGAGGCATTATTTATGATGGGAATATTCAGCGAGATGAATTTCCGTCTCCCGCTTGTAGAGCTGGCCGATGAAAACCGCGAGCGCCTGCGCGCCGGGCTGATACGGCTTGGGCTGGTGGGTCCGGAATAATTCCGGAATAATGATGATGGATATTTCCCTCGGAACATCCGCCCCGGCGACGTCCGGCACGGCGGCATGTTCTTTCACATTTTCAATATTGTTGCACGTTGGATAGCACTGAATTCTGGTCGATATGCTCGGCGAACGGGCTTTTGATTTCTCGCGAACAGCTGGAGGTGTTCGAGCGCTATGCGAACGACCTGCTCTACTGGAACGAGAAGGTGAACCTTATTTCGCGCCGTGATATCGAGCATATCTGGCTCCGGCATATTCTGCACAGCGTCGCTATGACATTTACCGGCGAGCTGCCGAAATGGGGGAAGGTGATCGACATCGGAACCGGCGGGGGGCTCCCCGGCATTCCGCTGAAGATCCTCAACCCGAAATTCGATATGACGCTCGTGGATTCCATCGCCAAGAAGGTGCAGACCGTGGGGATGATGGCGTCGCATATCACAAAGCATGGGCTGCGCGCCGTCCGCACGCGCGCCGAGGAACTCCCGAACGATCCGAAACTGAAAGGCCCGTACGATCTGGTGGTTTCCCGGGCAACCGCCCCGCTGGTGGATCTGATGAAATGGTCGCAGCCGATCCTTGCAACAACCGGCCGGCTCCTGACGCTGAAGGGGGGCGATCTGACAGAGGAGATCCGCCAGGCGCAGACCAAGTTCAAGGATGCCGAGATAGCAATCTTCGACTTGAAAGTGCGCGGCACCTCCTGGTTCTCCGACGAAGAGAAACGGCTGGTGCGGGTCACCTGGCCCGGAGCCGGACCGGTGGAACGGGAGAACCGGCAGGGGGAACCGGCGGCCGGAGAGGACGCAGAGAATATCCTTTAGGATTCGCCGGGGATGGCCCCGGCCCGGATCATCGTGTCAACGAACACAAAGGAGGAAGCATCATGAGCAGCGCATTTGTTGATGAGGACGACGATCATATAGAACAGCTTCCGGAACTGCCGCAGTCGGATAACCCAGGCTATATCACGCCGGAGGGGATGGCACAGTTGAGCGCGGAGCTGGAGAAGCTGGAGCAGGAACGGCGCCCTCCGCTGCTGGAGGAGATCGAGGCCGGAGGCCCCGGCGCCAGCCAGGCCGAGGGGGAGCTGGCGCGCGTGGAACAGCGTGTGAATTATCTGCATGCGCGCATCGCCCGCGCAATCGTGGTGGACCCCTCGGAGGCCGCACCGGACCGCGTTCATTTCGGCGCCGTGGTGGTAGTACGTGATGGCAACGGCCAGGAGATGAAATTCCATATCGTCGGCGAGGATGAAACCGACCCGGAACATGGGAAGGTGAGCTGGGTATCGCCGCTGGCAAAGGCACTGATGACCAAAGAGGCCGGAGATACCGTCACCTGGCACCGCCCCATCGGCGATCTGGAGCTGACCGTACTCTCCATAGCTCAGGGGTAAGCAGCGTGAGTGGCGCCGCGCGGTACGCGGCAGGCCAGCACAATTAAAAAAGGGGGCGTCTCACCTACGCCCCCTTTCCATTTCCGGCCGCTTCAGGATTCGGCCGGAGTTCCAGTCCCTGTCAAGTCGCATATCACCATATTCCGCCAGCTCCTGTAACCAGGTCCGTATATCCGAGATTTCATGGAGCCGCCGGAGAGATCGATGGTTCCTAGCCGCCGCGTCCTACCACAAGCGTATCATTCTCATCAATGATAAGCGTGTCGCAGCCGCCATTGCCATCGGGCCATCCATTGTCCAGGGTATCGACCGGGGTGCCGTCGTCCGGCGGAAATGGATCGATGGGGAAGTCGCAACAGGCCGTAAACGAAGAAGCGACCACTGCAAGCATTGCCAGGAAACCGAGTTTACGTTTCATGCATCAAGCTCCGTATAAGGGTGAATATTCAGGAGAATTACATCGAACAGATAGCATTCCGGAACTGCTGTTCACCCTTCCTGACAGGGCCGCCAGAGGTAATGTGACCGGCAGAAAAAAGATTTTTTCGTTGTCACATATGGCCTTGCAGGCTTGTCTATGCCTGTTTTTTCGAAGCGAAGTACTATTGCGGATAATTATGTGCGGATTGAATCACTTAACGAAAATTGAACGTGATAGTCTTCGGAGCGGGCAGCCCGCTCGGGGAATTCGCATCCGCAACTCGTGTACGAAAACTCTCCTGCGGAGGCGCAACAAAGCAGAAGCCTGTTCCATCCTCTCCCTTTGCGCCTTCGTGGCATTGCGTGATATGTTCCGTCCGGATGGGAACAGCCGATAGACGATGGCGCATCCATAAACAGCAGAGGGACCGGTTTCCCGGTCCCTCCAGTGCAGTACTTCATCTCGAAACCATCCGCGTCCCGCGATATTACGAGCACCCGCTCGTGGTGCCGCAATCCTCGCAGACATGGCAGGCGCCGTTCTGCTTCACGCGCATCGAGCCGCAGTTGCCGCACTGCTCGCCGGTGTAGCCCTGGGCCTTGGCGGTCATCACCTTTTTCTGGTTCTCACCGATGGGCCGCTGCGGAGGAGCCGTGGGGATATCCACCGCGCGCGTCTGCTGCTGGTGGTAGAGATCCTGTCCCGGCGAAAGCTTCGCGCGCCCGTTGCCGTTGCCATTGACAGTGCCGCCGTTCAAGGTGCCATTGCCGCTGACGTAGGTATCGCCGTTGCTGGAGTTGCTATTGTTGTTCCCTTCGTCCACCGCCTTCACATGCACGAAGTCCTCGCGGCCGAGATATTCGTATCCGATTGCACGGAACACGTAATCGATGATGGAAGTTGCGTGCTTGATAGCCTCGTGGCCGTACACCGGGCCGGCTGGCTCGAACCGGGTGAAGGTGAAGGTATCCACGATCTTCTCCAGCGGCATGCCGTACTGCAGCGCCTTGGAGGCGAGCACCGCAAAGCAGTTCATCAGCCCCTTGAAGCTCGCCCCTTCCTTGTACATGTCGATGAAGATCTCTCCCAGCGTACCATCCTCGTACTCGCCGGTACGGAGGAACACCTTGTGCCCGCCCACGGTGGCCTCGCGCACGAAACCGTGGCGGCGCTTCGGCAGGCGGCGGCGCTCCGCGCGATGATAGACCTTCTCCACGATCCGCTCCTGGATCTCCACCTGGGTGACATGCTCGTTCCAGGTGTTCTCATCCCCCACCAGATCGCTGATGGTGACTTCCTCCACCAGACCGCCATCGTTGGTGGAATTGAGCGGCTGCGAGAGCTTGGAGCCAGCGCGGTAGAGCGCGATGGCCTTCAGCATCAGCTTCCACGACTCGCGGTAGACCCTTGCCACCTCATCGACCGTGGCATGGTTCGGCATGTTGATGGTCTTGGAGATGGCACCGGTGATGAACGGCTGTGCGGCCGCCATCATCTTCACATGCCCCATATAATCGATATAGCGCTGGCCGTACTTGCCGCACTTGTTGGCGCAATCGAACACCGGCAGATGCTCCGCCTTCAGCCCCGGCGCCCCCTCGATGGTCATGGTGCCGCAGATGTACTTGTTGGCCTCCTCGATCTCATCGGCGGTGAAGCCGAGCCACTCCAGAACATCCACGCCCGGATCATCCAGCTGCTCGTCGCTGAAGCCGAGCGTGCGAAGGAAATCCTCGCCGAGCGTCCACTTGTTGAATGCGAACTTCACATCGAACACCCCTTCCAGCTGATTCTCCACCGCATCCACCTTCTCCTCGCTGAAGCCGCGCGCCATCAGGCTTGCACGGTTGATGCCGGGGCATCCGGCGAGCGATGCGTGCCCCTTGATGTAACGCTCGATCTCCAGGATCTCCGTATCGGAATATCCCAGCGCGCGAAGCGCCTTCGGCACCGACTGGTTGACGATCTTGAAGTAGCCGCCACCGGCCAGCTTCTTGAACTTCACGATGGCGAAATCCGGCTCGATGCCGGTGGTATCGCAGTCCATCACAAGGCCGATCGTCCCGGTGGGGGCCAGCACGGTCACCTGCGCATTGCGGTAGCCATGCTCCTCGCCCAGCGCGAGGGCGCGGTCCCAGCTCTCCTTGGCGGCCTCGCCCATGTTCTCCGGGCAGAGCGTATGCTCGATCGCCACCGGCTTGATGGTCAGCTCCTCGTACTCGGCACCGGGCACATTGTAGGCGGCGCGGCGATGGTTGCGGATCACCCGGAGCATGTTCTTCGCGTTCCGCTTGTAGCTGGGGAACGGTCCAAGCTCGCCGGCCATCTCGGCCGACGCGGCATAGGCCTCGCCGGTCATGATGGCGGTGATGGCACCGGTCCAGGCACGTCCCTCCTCGGAATCATACGGGATGCCGGCGGTCATCAGCACGGTGCCCAGATTGGCGTAGCCCAGGCCCAGCGTGCGGAAGTCGTAGCTCTTCTGCGCGATCGTCTTGGAGGGGAACTGTGCCATCAGCACCGACACCTCCAGCACGATGGTCCAGATACGGCAGGCGTGCTTGAAGCCCTCCACATCGAAATGGCGGGTCTCCGAATTGTAGAAATGCGCCAGGTTGATGGAGGCGAGATTGCACGCGGTATCATCCAGGAACATGTATTCCGAGCAGGGATTGCTCGCGTGGATCTCCCCATCCTTGGGGCAGGTGTGCCACTCGTTGATCGTGGTGTGGAACTGAAGACCCGGATCGGCGCTGCTCCAGGCGGCGTAGTTGATCTTGTGCCAGAGCGAGCGGGCACGCAGGGTCTTGAACGTGGCGCCGTTGATGCGGCGTACAAGCTTCCACTCCTCGTCGCGATCCACAGCGTCCATGAACTCGTTGGTCACGCGGACGGTGTTATTGGAGTTCTGCCCCGAGACGGTGATATAGGCTTCACCCTCGTAATGGGTGTTGTAGGTGTTGAAGTCGATGCTGGTCTCCCCCTGCTCCACCAGGGTAAGGGCGCGGAGGATATAGTTCATCGGCACGCCACGGTTCAGCGCGCGCTGCACCAGATCGTGCAGTTCGGTTCCCGGCCGGCTGTAGTCGGTCCCCTGCCGGGCGGCCAGCGTCATGATCTCGTTCAGGAAGAGGTTGCAGATCTTGGAGCCGGACACCAGTGCGGCCACCTTCTGCTCCTCCAGCATCTTCCAGTCGATAAAGGTCTCGATATCGGGATGATCGGCGTTGAGGATCACCATCTTGGCGGCGCGGCGGGTGGTGCCACCCGACTTCACGGCGCCCGCGGCACGGTCGGCAACCTTCAGGAAGGACATCAATCCCGAGCTGACACCGCCGCCGGAAAGGGGTTCGCCTTCGGCGCGGATGGCCGAGAAGTTGGAGCCGGTGCCGCTGCCGTACTTGAAGATGCGCGCCTCGCGCGTTACCAGATCGAAGATTCCCCCCTCGTTGACCAGATCGTCGTTCACCGACTGGATGAAGCAGGCATGCGGCTGCGGATGGGTATAGGCATCCTGCGAGCGGGTGAGCTTGCCGGTCTTGGGGTCCACATAATAGTGTCCCTGCGCCGGGCCGGTGATGCCGTAGGCGTAGGCAAGGCCGGTATTGAACCACTGCGGGGAGTTCGGCGCGGCCATCTGCTTCAGGAGCATATAGGCAACTTCGTCGTAGAACGCCGCGGCATCATCATCGCTCTCGAAATAGCCGTGGTCCTTCCCCCACTGCATCCAGCAGCCGGCCAGGCGGTTCACCACCTGCCTGACGCTCCGTTCCGGCCCAAGCACCGGCGCACCGTTCTCATCGAGAACCGGCTGGCCGTCCGCATCGGTCTGCGGCACTCCCGCCTTGCGGAAGTACTTCTGGGTGAGGATATCGGTGGCAACCTGCGACCACGATTTGGGCACCTCGATATCCTGCATCTCAAAGACGACCGATCCGTCGGGATTCCTCAGGACAGAGGAACGGGAGGTATACTCGAACTGATCGTATACGCTCCGGCCTGCTTGGGTGAATCGGCGGGTAATCTTCATAAACGGAATCTCCTGCTGGTTTGTACGTGGCCGGCACCGGGCCGCCACGGGACTTCTTTCTGTATGGATCGTGCATTCTCCGGCAGGCCATCCGGAAAGTCGCGGTTCAAAGGCTCCGGCCGCGACGAGAACCTTTCCTCCCTTGCGGGACCGAACGCTTCTCGCCATTGCCAGAACACCGCGGTTTCTCTCCGCTACGGCCGTAGCCGGACATTCTGCTTCCTGAATGCGCTGATAGCTTTCTTTTCCCCCTCATCCCGGCCGGATCTTCTCTCCGGCGCCTCGCCACGATGATGCGCTCCTGTAATGACGTTTGAAGAACGTTCTTACGGGCTGATCGGTACGCTAGTAATAACGGCTATATAAGCCCTGAGGGGAGGGTGCGGCAGCGATGGCCGCCGGGGCGTTGCTCGGAAAGCGTGGCGAATATACGCGCTGGCGGGAGTCGGGATGACGCTAGTTTTCCACAGGAATAACGGGCATAGAGACCGTATCGGAGAAGTCCACGGAAGGGGCGGATTCTGCGCGAAATACGCTCTTTCCACGCCCGGCACCAGATGAGCCGCGGCGGACTTAGGGCGGTATTGCGATTCCCCTTGTCTTTCCGGAACGCTGATGATAGTTATGATGGCGTTGCACGCTCCCCCCGGAGATTCAACATACCGAGAGGATGAAATGCGCCCATCGCAATATCTGAAGTTCGCACTGGCGGCGGCCCTCATCGCCCCCCTCTTCCACCTCTCTCTGATAGCTGAAGGAGCCCACCGGCCGGGACGGCACACGGGAGATACAAGCGTACGGGCGGAATATCCCGAGATCGCGCAGCGGGATGATCTGGCGGAGGAAAGCCCCGGAAGACCGGCGTTCTCTCTTGGCGCATATGCCGCCGGGACCATCACCATCAACTCCGGCATGGACCCGGCGCAACGATTGTATGCCGGAAACGGGCCGATAGGGGCGGGATACGATATGCATCCCGCTGTGGGGGTCAGCCTGGCGTGGCTGCCGGGCGATTCCCCAGAGCCATCCACCGGGCTCATCGCCCGTATCCTCTATGACGACCGCAGCTCCGAGCAGAGGGCTCCGGCGGGAGAGGAGCTGTCGTTCGACGGGCAGGGAAACCGCCGGGTGCTCCCGATGAGCTACTGGAGCACGGTGGAGTATAAACTCATTGCGGCCGATCTCCTCGTCTCGCATCGCATCGGCGGCAGCGGCCTGAGCCTGCTGGCCGGACCCACGGTTGGGGTTCTGGTGGAAGGAAACAGGCGCGATGCGTATGTACCAGAATCGACGGGTTTTGCCGGGGCACAGTTCATAGCGGAGCGCTCGGCGATGAACCCGGTTCGTATCGGCATCAAGGGGGGCATACAGTACGAACTGCCGGCCACATCCCGGGTCCGCCTCATTCCCACGCTTCTGTACGACATGGGTCTGAACGGCATCTGGGAAATGGATTCCTGGAAGATCGATGCCCTGCAATTCGGCATCGATATCCGTATCCCCCTCGATTAAGCAGCCATCGCCCCGATAATTCCAACATCTCTTCAACCAACTTGCGCAACCTCCGATGATCCGGTCATAGGCGTTGAGCATCGTCGGAATTCCGCTATGATAGCGGCTTCAAGAGCAACTTCTCCCTGCAACCTGCGTTTCATCGGGTATCTGTCGATCGTTATCTCCCAACCATAACCATGGAGGAAAAGATGGTTTCGATACAAAGAGCAGATGAAGCCGTGGTGTTCGAGGTGGAGGGTCTGGACAAGCTCTGGGCACTGAAGAGCCGCCTGGAGATCCCCGGACCGAATATCACGGGCGTGCGCGCCGATCCGGCGATAGCGCGCGGATGGTGGAAGGGGCTGCGATTCCCCGGCACCCATATCCCCGGCGTGCTGACCGCCGGCACATTCTACCAGGATGGCAAACGGATCTTCTGGGATGTGCACGATCCGGAGAACACCATCGTGATCGATCTGGCCGACGAGCGCTACGACCAGCTTATCGTGGAGGTGGAGAATCCGGCCGAGGCGGTACGGCTTATCGAGGAAATCATACACGAGCATGCGCAATGATCGCCCCGCAACGCCTGCGATAGCTTCTCCATACGGAACTGCCCGGTTGTACCAGCACAGCCGGGCAGTTTTCGTAGGATATTCATAGGATACCATGAGAGCGTCATCCCCCGGCGTTCATCCTCCCCTCCCCGGCACGAACGCACTCCATTCCTTCGTATACTACCGGAAGCCGGGACGATCCGGCAGGGCCCTGCCGGTCCTCGATTCGCCCGGGATCGCAATGCGCAAACCCGGAGCCCCCTGCCGGAGGAAGAGAGCGCCTGCGGACTCTTTCCTATCTTTGCATTCCTGGCAGTACGTTCATAATCCTTTCAGTCCGACATAGATATCCGATGGCAAAAAGTAGAGCACCCAGAGGTGGCAAGAGCAGCACGCAGACGCCGAAGAGCGATGCCCCCTCCACCGAGATGGCGGCCATGCCGGCCGCGGAGGCAATCATCTCCAATGGCGGCGCCGGAAGAAAGGCGGCCCCCGGCACCAACTGGCGGCAGGTGGCCCGCCTGATGTTCGTATCGCGCGCGCTGGACCGGATCGAGGAGGAACGCCTCGTCCCCCAGGGACTGGTCACCTACCAGTTCTCCTCGCGCGGCCACGATCTGGCGCAGATCCTCCTCGGCCTTCAGATGACCCACCGGCACGATGCCGCAACGGTCTACTATCGCTCCCGGCCGTTCGTGCTTACCCAGGGGCTCACCCCGGAAGAGGCGATACGAAGCACCACCGGACGCGCCGGCGGCATCTCCGAGGGACGCGATATCGGCGTGGTGCATAATCTCCCCTCGCGCGGCGGGGCCACCGTGCTCCCCACCAGCGGCGATGTGGGCGCGCAGTACAGCCCGGCGGCAGGCTGGGCACAGGCCATCCGCTACCGCGCCGAAACCATGCGCCAGGAGGAGTGGAGCGGCGCCATCGCGGCGGCACTGGGGGGTGACGGCTCCTGCGCCACCAACGGATTCTGGGCGGCACTGAACATCGTCAGCGTCAACAAGCTCCCCTATATCTTTTTCATCGAGGATAACGGCTACGGCATCTCGGTCCCCGGTACCTACCAGACCCCCGGCGCCAATATCGCCGAGAACCTGAAGTCGTTTCCCGGCATCAAGGTGATGAGCGGCAGCGGCACCGATCCGGTAGAGACCTCCGCGCTGATCGCCGAGGCGGTGGCACACTGCCGCGCCGGCGAAGGGCCGGTCCTGCTGCGCCTTACCGTTCCCCGCCTTGCAGGACATTCCTTCGTCGATACCCAGGCGTACAAGCCGTCCGATCTGCTGGAACGGGAACGGGGCGATGACCCGCTGCCGAAACTCCGCGCCTTTATGATCGCCGAGGAGATCGTCACCGAGCAGGAATGGGACGCCCTGGAGCGCGAGGCGGTGCGGGAAGTGGAGGAGGCCGTGGAGCGGGCGGTTGCCGCCGGTAATCCCAGCCCCGGCTCCGCACTGAGCGATGTCTTCTACGAGGCCGGGCATCCGCAGGAGGTGGGTGGATTGATTCCCGAGATCGGCGAGGAGAAGGTTGCGCAGAACCTCCGCGGCTCGCGCGAGCCGAACGCATCCGGCCCCCGGATGAACCTTATCGATGCGGTGCGCCAGGCGCTCACCCGCGAGCTGGAACGGAACGACCGGGTGCTGGTCTTCGGCGAGGATGTGGGGATGAAGGGGGGGGTGCACGGCGCCACCATCGACATGCAGTCGAAGTTCGGCGAGGCGCGCGTGTTCGATACCTCGCTGAACGAGGAGGGGATCATCGGCCGCGCCGTCGGTATGGCGATGGCTGGGCTGATGCCTGTGCCGGAAATCCAGTTCCGCAAGTATGCCGACCCCGCCCACGAGCAGATCACCGACTGCGGCACGGTTCGCTGGCGTACCGCCGGCAAGTTCGCCGCGCCGCTGGTGGTGCGCATCCCGGTGGGATTCGGCAAGAAGACCGGCGACCCCTGGCACTCGGTCTCCGGCGAGGCCATCTATGCCCATCTGATCGGCTGGCGCATCGCCTACCCTTCGAACGCCGCCGACGCCGTGGGGCTGCTCCGGACCGCGCTCCGTGGCAATGATCCGACCTTCTTCTTCGAACATCGCGGCCTGCTCGATACCAAGGAGGGGCGCCGCCCCTATCCGGGGGATGATTACATGATCCCCTTCGGCGTGGCAAATGTAGTCAGGGAAGGGAGCGATCTGACGATCGTAGCCTGGGGGGAGATGGTGCATCGCGCACTGGAGGCGGCATCGCGGGTCTCGGCAAGTGTGGAGGTGCTGGACCTTCGTACCGTGATGCCGTGGGACAAGGAGGCGGTGCTCCGCTCGGTGCGCAAGACCGCCCGCTGCATCGTGGTGCACGAGGATAACTGGACCTGCGGGTTCGGCGCCGAGATCGCCGCCACCATCACCCAGGAGGCGTTCACCTGGCTGGATGCCCCGGTGGAGCGCATGGCTACCGCCGACTGCCCTATCCCCTACAACCCGCTCCTGATGGATGCCGTGGTCCCGACCGTGGAGAAGATCGTGCAGCGCATCGAGAAGACCATGAAGTTCTAGGCCCCAGGCGTGGCAGCTCAGAGCAGACCGATTGACCGTGGGCCGGGGGGATGACTCCGGCCCACGGCCGTTTCAGGCAACGCTCCACCGGTAGCGCCGGGAACGGCGGGCGGTTGCATGACTCTGAAGCATTCTCCGGAGCGCTCTCCCCGGCGGAGCCGGCGGGAAAAGCTGCCGGCAGCGAACCGGCATTGCGACCAGATGGATGTCGCAGCCCACTCTCATCCATCAGCAATCCCATGGTTGCATCGCGCAACAACCGCGTCGTATCTCCGTTCCGATCTCACACACACGATCTTCAGGCAACGAAATCAGGAAGCGTATGCGCTCTGTTCTCTTCTCCCTTGTCCTTCTCCTGCTGGCTCTTCCGGCGGCCGCACAGCAGGTTTCTCCCATCGAAGGCACCGTCATCGACGCCACGTCGGGCGATCCCATCAGCGGGGCGGTGATACGGGCGGGGGGACGCCGCACCTATACTTCCCAGAGCGGCCGGTTCCGCCTTCCCCTGCCGGCAGGCAATCATCAGATCAACGTCTCCTCGCTGGGCTACAGCGATACCAGCTTCACGGTGGCGGCCGGAACCACCGGCATCACGGCGCGCCTGAAAGTCTCCTCCATTGCGCTCGAAGGGGTATCGGTCAACGCCGAGCTGAGCGCCGATCAGATCATCCTCCGGGCCATCGACCGCAAGGAGGAGAACCGGAGGAAGGCCAAGACGGTGCAGGGGCTCCTCTACAGCAAGACAGCGTTCGAGATCAAGGGAAATGCGTTCGGGCAGCTCGATGACGTCGATCGCCAGGCGATCATCGAAACCTTTGCCCGCGCCTACTACAGCGAGCGCGGACCCCGGCTTGAGGTGATCCAGCGGCGCCAGACCGCCAATGTCCCCTCCGGCTCCAACCTTCTGGCACTGGGAGATTTCATCAGCTTCTACAACGATGATCTCCCCGTCGTCAATGCCACCATCCCCTCCCCGCTCAATGCCTCCACCCTTTCCCGGTATCGCTTCTCGATCCGGGAACGGAGCTCGCTGAACGGGCAGATGGTCTATGTGATCGATGTGGCGCCGGCCACCAGCGTGCTGCCGGCATTCGCCGGGACGATCAAGATCGTGGCGGACACCTACAATCTCATCGAAGTGGATCTCCGCCCCTCCGGCTCCACGGCGATCGCATTCGTGCGCGACCTCCGGTTCCAGCAGAAGTTCGAGAAGTTCGAAGGGGATATCTGGCAGCCCACCTATCTCCAGGTCTCCGGCAAGGGCTCGGTGGAGATCGTCCGGGGCCTGGCGCAGGTGGATGGAGACCTGACCGCCACCAGCTTCTTCACCGAACTGCGGATCAACGAGCCGATCCCCGATTCGGTCTATGCCGATGAACGTATCATCAGCGCGGCACCGGATGCCGATTCGGTGCGGACGGAGTTCTGGCAGGGAAATTCTCTCAGCGAACTCTCCGAGCAGGAGCAGCAGGTATACCGGCAGGTGGACAGCCTGGTGGCCGCCAGCGATACCACCGGCCCTGCCGAGGGCTCATCGTTCGCCTTCGCGCCCTATATCAATTTCAACCGTGTGGGAAGCGCCATCGCCGGGGTTACCCTCACGCCCCGCCTTGGCCCGTTGCGGCTGGATCTGACCGGGGCCTACAGCTTCGGCATGAAGGAGGTGCAGGGGCAGGGGGAGATGACGCTCAACCTGCTGCACGGAGAGGGATGGAATCTCAATCTTCTCGGCTCCCTCTTCTCCTGGATAGAGCCCACCACCACCGATCGGCCCTATCCCATGCTCCTGAACACGGCAACCGCCGCCCTCTTCTATCGCGATTATTACGACTACTACCGGAAGGATGGATGGGGAGCGGGGCTCGGCGCCCGGTACAACAACCTGCGCGCTTCGGTGGGCTACGAGAACGCACGGCACTTCACGCTGGTCAATACCGTGGCGCACTACATCTTCGGCGATGCCGAATTCCGGCCGAACCCGGCCGCTCTGGAAGGGGAGTTCCAGACCCTGCGCGGCGCGCTTCAATGGGGGGTCACCGATGGGTTCATCGCCATCAGCTCCTCCCCCTCAGCCGATATCAACGCGCGCATATCGGGGCTGTACGGCGAACACGAGGGGACCGGCGCAAGCTTCCGCGCGGCGGAAGGGACGCTCACATTCGCCCTCCCCACCATCCCCACAGGCTATAGCCCGATGATGCTTCAGGTGCACGCCCGTGGCGGCATCGGCAGCAGCAATCTGCCGGTGCAGTACCAGTTCCGGATGCGCACCTCCACCAGCTTCATCGGCCAGCTCGGGAGCCTGTACTCCGCACCCGTCGGGGTCTACGGCGGCACCCGGTTCGCCACGATAGCGGCCGAGCATACATTCACCGATATCCTCTGGCGCGCCATCGGCCTGCCACTGTACGAGGGGCGCGGCCTGGAAGTGCTGGTGTCGGGAGCGGCGGGACGGTTCGAGAACGAAGCGCCGGCGGGCTATTCCGGCACCGGCGGGCAATGGTACACCGAGGCCGGTTTCGGGATCGGCAGGATTCCCATCTTCATCAGCAACGTCATCTATCTGCGGTTCGATGCGCGCTGGGGGATAGGGCCGCTCGGCAACGGCAACTTCGGGGCAACGGTGGGCTTGTCGTCGCCGTTCTGAGAATTTTCGATTTTCGATTGGGTGCACGCAAAGACGCAAAGACGCAAAGCAGCGCGAAGAAGAAAGAGGAGCAGGCTCCATCCATCTTCTTGGCGGTCCTCTCCCCCAATCGTCTATCGTACATCGTACATCTCTATATTTGGCTATGAGCAAACCAACAAAGCAGCAGGACGATATCCTCTGGAAGATGCTCGCCCAGGAGCTGGGCATGCCGGAGGTACAGGAGTTGCAGGAATATCTGGCAGGCTCCGCAGAACATTTCGAGATGGGATATGGCGATCTGACGATCGAACCGTACGACGTACGTGGCGGCGGGAGCGCGATATTCCGGTTACGCCATCCGGCATTCGGGGAAACCACCGTCGGCCGCGCCGCTCTGCGGAGCGTGCTGCACGACTTGGCCCACCATCTGCGGCGATGATCCCGGAACAAGGATAACAACCGGCCAACGCCGGACCGGCCGGACGGCATCCGGCTCTCATCTCGCTGGCAGCTTCTCAGATAAGCGCTGATCGGGCATATCTCCTATGGATACAGTCAACCACGAACGGAACATCAACACGATCCGCCTGCTGGCGGTCGATCAGGTGGAAACCGCCAAGTCGGGACATCCCGGGCTCCCGCTCGGCGCCGCCCCGATGGCCTATACCATCTGGACCCGCCATCTGCGGTTCAATCCCGCCAACCCCAACTGGCCGAATCGCGACCGGTTCGTCCTCTCGGCGGGGCATGGCTCCGCCCTCCTGTATGCGCTCCTCTATCTGTTCGAGTTCCCCGGCATGACCGTCGAACAGCTCCGGAACTTCCGGCAGTACGGAAGCATCACGCCAGGGCACCCGGAGTGGCAGCATACCAATGGAGTGGAGATAACCACCGGGCCGCTCGGCCAGGGCATCTCCAACGCCGTGGGCTTCGCCATCGCCGAGCGCCATCTGGCCGCCCTGCTGAACCGCGATGGCTATCCGGTCTCCGATTTCCATACCTACGTCATCGCCAGCGACGGCGATCTGATGGAGGGGCTCTCCGGCGAGGCAAGCTCGCTGGCCGGGCATCTGAAGCTGAACCGCCTGATCGTCCTGTACGATGCCAACGAGATCTCCATCGACGGAGGAACCGGGCTGGCGTTCACCGAGGATGTACCGGCACGCTATCGCGCCTACGGCTGGAACGTGGAGGAGGTGGCCGACGGCAATGATATCGAGGCGATCGATGCGGCCATCACCCGCTGCAAGGCGTCGGATCGCCCCAGCCTGATCCGCGTTACCACCGTCATCGGCTATGGCGCCCCGCACAAGGCCGGCACCGCCGATGCGCATGGCTCGCCGCTCGGCCCGGAGGAGACCCGTCTGGTGAAGGAGCGTTTCGGGTTCGATCCGGAGCAGCGCTTCGTGGTGCACGATGACGTCTGCGGGTTCTTCCGGGGATATCGCGAACGGGGTGCGGCATATGAACGGGAGTACAACGAGATGATCGCCCGCTACCGCGACACCTATCCCGATGCCGCCGCCATCTACGACCAGTGGACCGAGCGCCGCCTGCCGGATGGCTGGTACGATCTGCTCCCCCGCTTCAGCGTGGGCGACGACATGGCTACACGCTCGGCCAGCGGCAAGGTGCTGGATGCCATCGCCCCGAAGATCCCGCTGATGATAGGAGGCTCGGCCGACCTTACCCCGTCCAACAATACCAAGTTCAAGGGGAGCGAAAGCCTGACGCCGGAGAACTACGGGGGCCGCTATATCCACTATGGCGTGCGCGAACACGCCATGGGGGCGATTATGAACGGCATGGCCGTTACCGGCCTTATCCCCTATGGTGGCACCTTCCTCACCTTCAGCGACTATATGCGCCCCGCGATTCGTCTGGCGGCGCTCAGCAGCTATCCCACGGTCTTCGTCTTCACGCACGATTCCATCGGGCTGGGAGAGGATGGCCCCACCCATCAGCCGGTGGAGCATCTGGCCGCCCTGCGCGCCATCCCGAACCTGCTGGTGGTGCGCCCCGCCGACGCGAACGAAACCACGTTCGCCTGGCAGATCGCCCTGGAGTACCGGGACCGCCCGGTGGCCCTCATCCTGACGCGCCAGAACGTGCCCACGCTCCCCGGCACCGATTCGCGCGAGGCGCTTCACGGCGCCTATATCCTGGTGGATGCCGAAAAGCCCGATATCATCATCGCGGCCACCGGCAGCGAGGTGCATCTGGCGGTGGATGCAGCCAAGATCCTGGAGACCCACGGCATCTCCGTTCGTGTGGTGAGCATGCCCTGCTGGGAACTGTTCCGCGAGGAGGCCAAGGAATATCGCGAGCAGATATTTCCGGTGGCCGTGCCGGTTCTGGGAGTGGAGGCGGGAGTGGAGATGGGATGGCAGAGCTTCGCCGATGTCTTTATCGGCATGCACCGGTTCGGTGCCTCCGCGCCCGGCAAGGTGGTGATGGAGAAACTTGGATTTACCGCAAGCCATATCGCCGAGCGCGCCATGGAAATGCTCGCCGAGGTGATATCGTTCCGCGAGGTGGTGCAGCGCCGCATCGAGGATAATGTCGCCGAATCGAATGAAGCGGAACATCGCGCGGAAGATTCCAGCGGCGAGGGCGCCACAACCGCATAGCCGCGCCACGCCAGGCACGTGTGGGGGATCGTCATCGGAGCAAAAAAATAATCGCGGCGGGAAGAGAGTGATCTCCTCCCGCCGCGATCTTCGTTTCATGGATGATACTCCGCCGCCACCGGCATTGTCCGGCCGGGCTTCCGGCAGAATATACCGGCACCCATTACCTCATCTCCCCCAATCGCCAATCCCCTCCCTCAATCGAAAATCGACAATCGAAAATCGGCAATCCCCTCCTCCCCCCAATCGAAAATCCAAAATCGAAAATCGAAAATCTCAACACGGTTCCACCTGAATCAGCCAGCACCCGTTCACATCCACGTAGGTACAGACCTTGAGACGGCAGCTCAGGCCCACGCCCGATGGAAGGCAGAGGCACTGGTTCGGCCCGACCGCGTGGTTGAAATTATCGATGCTGGCAGCCAGCAGATTGCCGAGATAATTGGGCGGGCACGGGGGAAACGGGGCGGTGGGAGTGACCGTATAGGTGCCGGGACTGCTGTGCGATGTGGACCACTGGCCGGCGCCCCATCGGGTATCGAGCCGGACCGGAAGGCAGCTTGCGGGGATCAGCGCGGAAATACGAACCGTATAGGAGCAGCATCTCTGCGCCAGCGCCTCGGTACGTGCACCCGCACAGAAAAAGAGTATCACGGCAAGAAATGCCGTAACGGCCATCGGGACCACCGTGTTTTTTTTCATGATGAATATCCTGGTTTGATATGATGATGATGCGTCATGGATCGTCGTGCGGGAAATCGCTTCCGGAAGGGATGCCGGCAGTACGATTATGGTCCCCCCGGGATCAGTCGCAGGGGGAGACGGTGAAGGTCCAGCATCCGCTCTTGTTGGAGATGCAGATACGGAGCTTGCAGCCGGTGGCGCCATCGATATTGCAGCCGCACTCGTTCGGGAATACCACGTCGCCGAAATTATTCACCGTTGCATACAGCAGGCGATCCAGATACGTGGTGGGGCAGGGAAGGAACGGAGCGGCATTCGGGGTTACCGTGTAGGTTCCGGGACCGTTATAGGTGCTGGCCCATGTCCCGATGGTTCCATTGAGATCCCACCGGGTGCTGAGGGTGACGGGAAAACATTTCTCGGAGATTTTTTCCGAGATCACGACCGTGTACGAACAGCACTGCTGGGCCGATGCGCTGCCGTATTTCCCCGGCACGGCAGCCGCCAGCACGATCATCAGAGCGAACAGCGAAAGGAAATTCCGTTTCATGGAATGTATTCTCCACGATAGATGGATGATGATATGGCCGGATCGCGGGAATATCTCCGGATGATACTTGCAGCGGCACCGCGGTTATCACCCTTCCCTCCCCCGTTCTCCGGTATGGATAGAGCTACGCCATAACATCCGATGACGATGCTTCCGTGGAACGGAAACCATCACCGGCTGCAACCGGATAAAGACCGTATATCGGATTCGTGGGGGAATCGCGTAGAGTGGCAGATCAGTCGGGCTCACTGGGAGTGAGCATCGGCAAAGATAGAGATCGCGGAACCGGCAGGAGAGTACATCATTGTGTACCCTGGGGGGGGCTCACTGAAAGGCTCTATCCATTCAGGGGAAGATCGGCTCCGTTCCTTTGTCCAGAATTTCCAGATAGGAACTGTAGATAAAAAGACGATTCCTTGCACGCCCGGTTATCTCCCGCATGATACCAAGCTGCTGCAGATGTTCGAGAGCGGAAAGGACTGTCGGCAGAGACAACCCGGTAGCCTCGGAAATACGGGTAGCACTGTTTATCGGGCTCTGCTGGAATACCTGGTGTACTCGAAACACCGATCCAGCAACACGTCCCAGCCCGTTAATATGCGCACGATCGGCCGCGAACAGTTGCACGATTGCCTGGGCTGATTCGAACGCTTGTTGTGACGTCTCATAGACGCCTCTTAGAAAGAATCGAAGCCACTGCTCCCATTCGCCAGTAGTTCGTACTTGTTGCAGCAACTCATAGTACTCCTCCCGGTTGTTCTTCAGATAGAGGCTGAGATATAAGGTCGGTTTTGCCAGAACCTTTTCGGCACAAAGAAGCAAGGTGATAAGAAGCCGTCCAAGCCGCCCGTTTCCGTCAAGGAATGGATGGATCGTCTCGAACTGAACATGGGCCAGACCGGCCTTTATCAGAGTGGGAGTCAGCACCGGATCATTATGCAGGAACTTCTCCAGCGCTCCCATACATGCCGCCACCTCCTCTGGAGGAGGAGGTACATAGCGCGCGTTCCCCGGACGTGTTCCCCCGATCCAGTTCTGCGATCTACGGAACTCTCCCGGTGACCGGTCACTTCCTCTTCCTCCAGTCAAAAGAATCTCATGAATCTCACGCAGCAAACGGTTTGAGAGAGGGAATCCCTCTTCCAGACGAAGCAAGCCGAAGTTCATAGCAGCTATATAGTTCACCACCTCCTTCACATCATCCAACGGTACCCCAGGGGCTTCATTGCTCTCAAAGAGGAGAAGATCAGCAAAGGAGGATTGCGTCCCTTCGATCTGCGATGAAAGCAACGCCTCTTTGCGGATATAGTAATAGATGAAGAGATCTGGTTCCGGCAGAAACAGCATGACGCCATCCAGACGGCCGAGCGCTTGATTTGCCCGGTCCAGCAAATCCTGGTCATCTGCTGAAAACTGGAGTGGAGGTACAGGAGGAAGTGGATCAGGAACAAATGCCTTGAATTGCTCTCCAGAGGTCGCTGTTGTTATAGATCGCCCTGTTATTCTCGCTGCCATATGGGTGCCGGATCGACTATCCAGGTATTCTTACTTAAAATTAGAGCCTAAATTTAAGTAAGAATGTCCGCTACTTAAAAACTTTAAGTAAGGGAATGCCTTACTTAAAGTTCGGGGCAAATCTTTAAGTAAGGTGACCACGAACCTCCTGCGAGAGGACTGGGGATGGGAGCGAGAGGGATGGGGATGAGAGTTGGGCGGCGGGCGGGGCGCACGAGAACAGCTGGTGGGAAGAAACCGGTTCAGAACTCCTGAACCACCCCCAGCATCACCGACTGCTTGAACTGCGTCCGGCGGGTCTGGCGGATATCGTGCACCACATTGAAGGTCCAGGTCAGGTTGATCGCCTTCCAGAGACGGAACCGGGTCTCGTTCTCCCAGCGCAC
>JBMDXA010000237.1:0-65261 GCA_048594725.1 Candidatus Kapaibacteriota bacterium | reverse complement strand
TGGACGACTATGCAAAGCGCCGCGCCGAAGAGCTTGCCGGGCTTGGATATGTCGCCTTCGCGGTGGATATGTATGGCAAGGGCATACGCCCGGCCAATCAGGCCGAGGCCGGAAAATTCTCCGGCGCGCTGAAGAAGGATCGCCCGGAGATGCGCGGGCGTATCAATGCGGCGCTGGAGACCCTGAAGAAGAGCAAGATGGTGGACCCCGACCGCGTGGCCGCGATGGGCTACTGCTTCGGCGGGACCGTGTCGCTGGAGCTTGCCCGCAGCGGCGCCCCGGTGCGCGGCGTCATCAGCTTCCACGGCGGCCTGGATTCCCCCACGCCGGCAGATGACTCGAAGATCAAGGGACGGGTGCTGGTGCTGCACGGTGCCGATGACCCGAACGTTCCCCCGGCACAGGTGGCCGCATTCCAGGAGGAGATGCGCAAGGGGAAGGTGGACTGGGAACTGGTTGCCTACGGCAATGCGGTGCATGGCTTCACCAACCCGGAGAACGGCACCGATCCCTCCAAGCCGGTGGCCTACAACGCCCTTGCCGACAAGCGTTCCTGGGAGGCGATGAGAGACTTTTTCAACGAGGTATTTGCTGGTAGATAATAGATAGTAGTTAATAGTGGAGGATGCTGGTATGTCGCTACTAGCTAACCCACGTTGCGAGGTGCGGGAACAGAAGTCAGATGGGGCCATCGCCTTGCGGACCATTCTTCTGCGATTGCCACTGGCGATCCAGCTGGCAACTTGAAGTATCCAGTAACATACAGCCGCCGCAGGCGGCGGACTAAAAACTAAGCCCTAAGTACTACTCTTCATGTCCCTAGCACAGCGCACGGTCACGTTCGGCCGGATGATAAAATTCAGCCACAGCGTTTTTGCGCTCCCGTTTGCGTATGTCTCCGGGCTGGTGGCGTATGTCACGCAGGATGTTACGCTTACGTGGGTGGATGTGCTTCTGCTGCTGGTCTGCATGGTGAGCGCCCGCACCGCCGCCATGGGGTTCAACCGTCTGGCCGACCGCGATATCGATGCGGTGAATCCCAGAACGCGCAACCGCGAGATCCCGGCCGGGGCGGTATCGGTGGCCGAGGCGCGGAACTTCACGCTGCTGGCCTGTATCGTCTTTGTGGCGGCGTCGTTCGGGGTGAATACTCTCTGCGGTATGTTGTCGCTGCCGCTATTGGGGCTTCTGCTCGGGTATTCCCTCTCGAAGCGCTATACCGCCGCCGCCCATTTCGTGCTCGGCCTCTGCCTGGGGGCGGCCCCGGTGGGGGTCTGGTTCGCGCTGACCGGCTCGTTCTCCTGGGTGCCGATCGTCCTCTGCCTGGGCGTTACCCTCTGGACCGCCGGGTTCGATATCTATTACTCCTGCCAGGACGAGCAGTTCGACCGTGGGCAGGGGCTGAAGTCGATACCGGCGCGGCTGGGGGCGCTGCGGGCCATCCGGCTGGTGCGTCCGATACATCTGCTGGCGGTGGTCTTCTACACGCTGTTCGGTGTGCTGGCCGGCCTCGGCGTGGTGTTCTATCTGGGCGTTGCGGCGGTGGCCTCCATCCTCGTGTACGAGGCGTGGCTGCTGCGCGGGGGAGATCTCTCCCGCATCGATCTGGCGTTCTTCAATCTGAACGGCTATGTAAGCGTGCTCTTTGCGGCCGCCACCACGGTTGATCTCCTGCTCCGGGGAATGCCGGGGGGGGCCGTTTCTCCGTAGATTGAAGACTGGTTGGCAGATAGTGGTGAGTAGATGGTGGTTGGTAGCAGGATGCCGGCAGCGCAGAGAATGGCCGGCCGCTATGCTGACTCCTTGAACCTGGACTCCGGACCCTTTGACTTCTTCTCCTATGAAAGCAATTCTCTTTACGACGGAAGCCACAGCCCTGCAGATCGCCGCGGTGAAGCGGGAGCTGATGAACGAAGGGGCTGCCGGGATCAACCTGCTCGACGGAGACCGGAAGGTGTTTCTGGTGAGCGATCCGGCCGATGAGATCCGCCTGAACGACTATTCCTCGCTGCCGGGGGTGGAGGGGGTGATGCATCAGGAGGATAAGAATATCCGCGTGGCGCACGATCTGCCGAAGATCAGCCTGGAGTCGGGCATAGAGGGGCTTACGATGATCGCCGGGCCGTGCGGCATCGAGAGCGAGGAGCAGGTAGCCATCATCTACGAGTACCTTGCAAAGGAAGGGCTGCGATTCGTGCGGGGAGGGGCCTACAAGCCCCGTACATCGCCGCACGATTTTCAGGGGGCCGGCAAGCAGGGGCTGCTGATGTCCAGCGAGATCGCCCGCGACTACGGTATGCAACTGGTGACCGAGGTGGTGGACCCCCGCGATGTGGAGTTTGCCGCGCAGCATATCTCCATGATCCAGATCGGCACCCGCTCCATGCAGAACTTCCCGCTTCTGAAGGAGGCGGGGATGAGCGGGCTTCCCATCATCCTGAAGCGCGGCATGTCCGCCACGGTAGAGGAGTGGATAGGCGCGGCGGAGCATGCGCTGGTTGCCGGCGCGGCGGCGGTGATCTTCTGCGAGCGCGGCATCCGCACCTTCGAATCGATCACCCGCAACACGCTGGATGTGCTGGGGGCGGCGGCGCTGAAGGAGAAGACGCATCTGCCGGTCATCATCGATCCTTCCCATGCGGCCGGGCGCCGCAGCCTGGTGGCGCAGGGCGCGCTGGCCGGCATCGCGGCCGGTCTGGACGGCGTGATCGTGGAAGTGCATCACGATCCCCCCTCGGCCCGCAGCGATGCCGCGCAGGCCCTGCCGCTCGCCGATTTCTCCCGCCTGATGCAGCTCTCCCGGAATATCCGCGCAGCCATGGCGATCGAAGACTGAAGAAGAAGTCCGGGAGGCGGGTGTTCGCAGGGGTCGCGGAGTTGAACACCGCGACAACGCATCTCAGAAAACCAATAGGTAGCTACGTAACCATGATCTACTCCCGGCCCGGCGTCTGGAACCGGTCTCTCCGCTACGCTCTGGAGCGGATTTCAATCGAGTTCCCCCTTTTCAAATCAGGAAGAATGGGCCGCTCCTCCGGAGCTTCCGCAGAAAATAGAGCTGACGCTTCGGCTACAGACAGGCAACACCTATAGGTGTTGGCTCCGGGGGCCACAACAGAGTAACGATAGTGAATCCGCTCTAAGCCCTGACAACCAAGCACTAAGAACTAAGAACTAACCTCCAATCCCTTGCTCGCTACTATCCTCTCTATCGGCGATGAAATCCTGATCGGCCAGGTGGTCAATACCAATGCCTCATGGCTGGGAGACCAGCTTACGCGGCTCGGGCTGCGGATCGATCGTGTGCTTGCCATCGGCGACCGCCGCGAGCTGATCCGGAGCGAGATCGAGAAGGCCGCCGCCACCTCTGCCGTGGTGATCGTGGGGGGAGGGCTGGGCCCTACCCACGACGACGTCACCCGCGATGCGATCTGCGATATTCTGGGCTGCGATATGGATCTGGATGCCGCGCAGCTGGAACGGATCGAAGCACGCTTTGCCGCCAGCGGCATCACGATGAACGAGCGCAGCCGCCTTCAGGCGATGGCGCCGGTCGCATGCCGGGTCATCCCGAACGACTACGGGAGCGCGCCGGGGCTTGCCTTCACGCTCTATGATGCGACCGTCTACGTGCTCCCCGGGGTGCCGAGCGAGATGCGGGGGATCTTCTCGGATCGCATCGTGCCGGAACTCGGGAAGCTGGCCGGTGATATCGAGCAGAAGACCTTTCTGGTCTCCGGCGTCACCGAGTCCGGTCTGGCCGATCATCTTATCGAAAGCATCCCGCTGCTGGACGCCGATGTCACGCTTGCCTATCTTCCCTCGGCCGGTGTGATCCGGCTTCGTGCGATGCGGCTGGGCCAGGGGGAGGACGCGCGCGGCCGCTACACGCAGTTGCTGGAGCTGATACGGGAGAAGGCGGGGAAGTGGATCGCCGGGGAGCAGGATGAGACCCTCGCCGCCGCGCTCGGGCGGACCCTGAAGCAACGGGGCCTCACGCTCGCCACCGCCGAGTCGTGCACCGGCGGATTGATCGGCGAACTCCTCACCGAGACCCCCGGCAGCAGCGCCTATTATCTGGGCGGGGCGGTCTCCTACGCAAACAAGGCAAAGACCGAACTGCTCGGGGTGGACCCGGCTCTGCTGGCGGAGCATGGTGCGGTCAGCAGGGAGGTGGCCGAGGCGATGGCCCGCGGCGCCCGCGAGCGCCTGGGAGCCGATATCGGCATCGCCGTCACCGGCATTGCCGGCCCGGACGGGGGAACGCCGGAGAAGCCGGTGGGAACCGTCTGGATAGGGGTTGCCTCCGGGCGGGGAGCCCGTGCCGAGCGCTATCAGCTTGGCCGCGAGCGCTCCTACATCCGCCAGCGGGCGGCCAACACCGCGCTGGAGATGGCGCGCAGGGAGGCGATGGAAGCAGATGGGGGTGCTTAGATTTTAGAGCTTAGTTCTTAGTCCTTAGTTCTTGGGATGAGAGTGTAGCGTGGGCATGGGAACTGGAGTTGTCATGCTAAGAACTAAGCACTACAGCCGCCACAGGCGGCGGACTAAGAACTCCCAGCCGCATCCGGCAATACCGTATATCAACGAACGAACTCATATCTCATACATATACTCTCTTGACAACCAGCTTATGAATATCATTCTCTTCGGCGCGCCCGGGGTGGGCAAAGGGACGCAGGCTGCGATTCTCGCCGAACGCCTCGGCATTCCCCATATCTCTACCGGGGCCATCTTCCGCGAAGCCATCGCTGCCGGCAAGCCGATCGGCGTGGAAGTGAAGCGCTATCTGGACCAGGGCATCCTGGTGCCCGACGAGGTGACCACCGCCGTGGCGATAGACGCGCTCAATGAGACCCGTTGCGCCAACGGTTTCATCCTCGACGGCTATCCGCGCAATGCTTCGCAGGCACAGGCGCTCGCCGATGCCCTGAACGTGGTGGGCAAGAGCGTCGACCGGGTGATCTACCTTACCGCCCCGATCGACGAGCTGGTGGAGCGGATGCTCAAGCGCGGCCGCGCCGATGATACCGAAGAGGTGATCCGCACCCGCTTCGATGTCTACACCAACGAGACCGCACCGGTGCTCAATTATTTCCGCCAGGCCGATCATGTGATCGAGGTCAACGGCGTGGGGGAAATCGAGGAGGTGCACCAGCGCATCCTCGACGCCATCAATCAGAGCGAGGCTGCGTGACCGGCGATTAAGAGATTTGCGATTTCGGATTTTCGATCGGGGGAGGAGTGCGGGGTCCGGGAGTCCGGGGTGTGGATCTGGAAGTCGGAAGAGGGAGGTGCCGGTTAGAGGAAATGCTCTCCATCTCCGATCCGCTGCTATCGTTTCATTCCGATCGCACGCCATAAAACTATCGAAGGGGGATACGGCCATCAGCCATATCCCCCTTCGTCTCTATCGTAAGCCCTCATCACCATCCAGCCGATGGGATGCACCTATAGGTGCATCTACGGGGGCCACAAGCGATACCCTCAATTGAAATCCGTTCTAATCGAAAATCCAAAATCGCAAATCGAAAAATTCCCTACGCCTCGTCCCGTTCCTCTTCGTTATCGGTCTCGGCGTAGAACTCCCGCTGAAGATCCTTGAACGCCTCCTGATCGAAGCGGTTGCGGATGATCTTGGCCTCGGTGAAGAAGATCACATCCTCGGCGATATTGGTGGCGTGATCGGCCAGGCGCTCCATGTTCCGGAGCTGCACGATCAGGTTGGCACCGGCCTCGATGAACTCCGGCTCCTCCTTCATCATATCGATGATCTGGCGGCTGATCCGCTGCTCGTACTGGTCCACGCGCAGATCGCTGCGCATGATGGTCATGGCAAGCTCCGGATCGTTGTTGACGAAGCTGTCGATGGTATGGCGCACCATCGTGTGCACCGCATCGGTCATCTGGGTAAGCTCCAGGCGCTCCACGAACTGGCGGGCCGGCAGCAGGGCCTGCACCGAGCGGGCCACGTTGAACGCCAGATCTCCCATCCGTTCCAGATCGCTGTTGATCTGAAGAGCGGCCATGATAAGGCGGAGATCGCGGGCCACCGGCTGCTGGAGCGCAAAGATCCGCTGGCACTGCTTCTCGATCTTGAAGTCCAGCTTGTCCACCTTTCCGTCACGCTCCATCACCAGGCTGGCAAGCGCCACGTTCCACTCGTTCAACGCGCGGAAGGCATATTCCACCTGCTCATCGACAAGGCTCCCCATCTTGATGATGCGTGTGCGGAGCTTGTCCAGTTCCTCTTCAAAAACTTTGATCATGGTCGTTGATAAGTAGTCGGTAAATCGGTTGCTGCTCTTCCTTTGTTTCGGTGTGCCCGGTATGCCCGTGTTCCGGGCGAGCGGGCGGGGCGTGCCCGTTATCCGAAGCGGCCGGTGATGTAATCCTCTGTCTGCTTGCGTTCCGGGTTGGTGAAGATGCGGCGCGTCAGATCGAACTCGATCAGTTCTCCCAGATAGAAGAAGGCGGTATAATCACTGACGCGTGCTGCCTGCTGCATGTTGTGGGTCACGATCACGATCGTGTACTCCGACTTCAGGTCGCAGATCAGCTCCTCGATCTTGCTGGTGGAGATCGGGTCGAGCGCCGAGCAGGGTTCGTCCATCAGCAGGATCTCCGGGTTCACCGCGATGGCGCGGGCGATGCACAGGCGCTGCTGCTGGCCGCCGGAGAGGGCGAGCGCGGAGTTGTGAAGTCGGTCCTTGGCCTCGTTCCAGAGCGCCGCGCCGTGCAGGCTCTTCTCCACGATCACGTCCAGATCGGCCTTGCTGGTGATGCCGTTGATCCTGGGGCCGTAGGCGATGTTCTCGTAGATCGATTTCGGGAACGGGTTGGATTTCTGGAACACCATGCCCACGCGCTTGCGCAGGTTCACCACGTTCACTCCAGGGCTGTAGATATCGATGCCGTCGATATAGGTATGCCCGGTGATCTTCACCCCTTCGATCAGATCGTTCATCCGGTTCAACGTCCGGATGAACGTGCTCTTGCCGCATCCGGAGGGTCCGATGAATGCGGTGACCTTGTTGGCGTACATCTTCAGGGTGATATCGCGCAGCGCCTGCTTCTCGCCGTAGAACAGGGAGAGCTTGTCGCTGAAGATCTTTGTCTGAGGTTCTTCCTTTGCCATGAAGCCTGCTGATTGCTGTGTTATGCGAGCTGCCGCCTGCGGCGGATGCGTGAGCGGAGAAGGATCGCAGAAAAATTTAGTGCAAGCGTCAGCCCCAGCAGCACCAGCGTGGTGGCATACTGCAACGGCTGCGTGGCCTCCACATCCGGCGACTGCGTAGCCAGGATGTAGAGATGATACCCGAGATGCATGAACTGGTCGTTCATGGAGGTCGGGAGTTCCTGGAGCGAGTAGACCGCTCCGGTAAAGAGGATGGGGGCCACCTCGCCGGCACCTCGGCCGATCGCCAGAATAGAGCCGGTGAGGATACCGGTCAGGGAGTTCGGCACCACCACCTTGCGGATGGTCTCCAGTTTCGTCGCCCCCAGCGCAAGGCTCGCCTCGCGGATCTCGCGCGGCACCGTCCGGAGCGATTCCTCTACCGAGACGATCACCACCGGCAGGGTCAGCAGCGCCAGCGTGAGCGCCGCCCAGAGGATGTTCGGTTTGCCCCAGTGCAGCTCCACGGAGTTGGCAAGATACCGCTCCACGATATCGTTGTTCACCCTGGCGCTGTCTCCGCGCGGGAACGTGTTCAGGCGGCTTATCTCCTCGCTCCAGTCGTACTCGGAGTTGTTCAGATACTCCTGCACCTGCCCCACGGTGGCAACCTTGCCATCGCTGAGAGGGGAGGCCGGAAGCTCAAGCTCCGACCGGGTGGTTGCCACGCGCTGGTTCCAGCGCACCTCGTCGATCTGCGAGCCCACGGTCTGGATGAAGAACCCGAGACCGAACAGGCCGAAGACGATGGAGGGAACGCCAGCGAGCGTATTGACCGCGAAGCGGATGGTGCGGGCGAACCAGGAGTTCTGCCGGGCGTACTCGGTAAGATAGATGGCCGTGATCGTTCCCACCGGCACCGCCGCCAGCGTCATGATGAGCACCAGCAGCACCGTGCCGTAGATGGCCGGGAAGATGCCCCCCTCGGTGTTCATGTTCCGGGGGCTGCCGGTCAGGAACTCCCAGCTCAGATAGCCTGCGCCGGAGATCACGAAGTTGCCGATAATCAGCGCGATGATCAGGATGATGAGGATCGTCGCGAACATCGGAAGGCGCATCGCGAAGAACCCGAGAACCGATTTCTTTCCGGATGTCATCTGGCTTGTCATTCTCCCCCCCTGAACTTCTTGATCAGACGCTGCTTCACGTAGAACTCCGTGACGAAGTTGATGGCGAACGAGAAGACGAACAGGATGATGCCGAGCAGAAAGAGCACCTGGTAATGCGGGGAGCCGAATACCACCTCGCCCATCTCCGCGCCGATCGTGGCGGCGAAGGTGCGCACCGGATCGAAGAAGTTCCAGTTGAACGTCACGGCGTTGCCCGTGGCGATGAGCGCTATCATCGTCTCGCCGAAGGCGCGTCCCAGTCCCAGCAGCACCGCCGCCACGATACCGGGGGTGGCCGCCGGGAGCATGATCTGATAGGCCGCCTGCCATTCCGATGCGCCGATGGCAAGCGCCGCCTCGCGAAGGGAGAGGGGCACCGCGCGCAGGGCGTCGTCGGTGATGGTATAGATGATCGGGATCACCGCCAGCGCAAGGCCGATTCCTCCCACCACCGCGTTCAGGCGGCTCGGGGTGCCGGTGATCGACTGCACGATCGTTGCCACGGTCATCATGCAGAAGAAGCCTATCACCACCGAGGGGAATCCGGCCAGGATTTCGATCACCGGCTTCAGCGTCTCGCGCAGGCGCTTCGGCGCGAAGAACGCCGTGTAGAGCGCCGCCAGGATGCCCAGCGGCGTGGCTATCAGAAGCGCTATGAACGTTGTCTTCAGCGTTCCTACCACGATCGGATAGATGCCGTAGCGGGGGTGCTCGGAATTCGGCTGCCAGTTGTCATGCAGCAGATATCCCAGCTTCACCGGCGACTCATGTTCCAGCAGGGGATATCCTTCATCCACGAACCAGGGGCGCTCCGGCGTGCCGGTATCGGCCGCGGGGGCGGGTGCGGCAGCCATGGTGGTATCGGCCGGTGCGGCCGGAGGGGTCTCTCCCGGCAGGAGATACTGATCCACCACTGCCGGTTTCTCCTTCTTCTTGGACTCCCCGAAGAAGATCGGCGATGCCTCGCGGAAGATGAAGAAGAAGATCAGGAAGATGAAGACGATCGACAGCGTGGCGACGCAGAAGATCCCCATCTCGACGATCCTCTCCCCGATATTCCGGCTTCGCTCGGTAAAGGAGGGGCGCTGCGCGAGCTTCAGCGACGGCGAGGTGCGGTTCTCCTGGGTGCCGGGCGTGTCCGGGCCGGGCGGAGTGGACTGCTGAGTAGGTTGATCCGGCATGGTAAAGATTAGGCTTGGAATCGTACCTGAGGGGCTGCACGGATGGCTCGGCGCTGTAAGAGCCCTCCCGGCGGTTGTTCCGCAGAGGAGCCTTAAGCTATGACTATTCCGGCAATGCCTCCGTGCTGGAGTCGTATGTAATGAAGTATTGATCCGGACCGTGCTTGCGGGCGCCGGCGTGCCGGCCCCCCTGCGATGGCCGCAATACCCCACGATAATTCATGCCAGTGACTCCCCGGCCCCTTCGGCCGGAACAGTTTCGCAAGATACGACTGCGGAGCCCGGAGGCGAGCAGGGGAGAAGGAGGGGCGCGAAGATGCGCGGGAACCTCTTCCGAGCGCTTCTCGGGCTATATGGAAATTGTATGCTTCGGAATCCGGAGAGAACAGCCAGCAGCCGGCAGCCGGGAGCTGGAGAGAGGAGCGGGTACGGAGAGAGTAGTCGGTAGCAGAGAGCGTACACCCGCCGGCGCGCGGCCCCCGTACCCTGATATTCGGCTCCTCGGCTCCCGGACTCGCCGGCTAGAACTTGTACTGGAATCGCACGGTCGTCTTATCGTCCTTGACATCCTCGGGGCCGTTTTCATTGGCGGCCACGGTCGGGATCTCGTGCCAGAGCATGATCCGGAGGTTATCGACGAAGATGCTTCCTCCCACGCCCAGCACGCCGTAGGCGGCATCATCGAGCGAGGTTGCCTGGGTGCCGGAGAGATCGGTGTTGCGGTCGTAGAAGTCGTATTTGGCGGCGATCTGGAACCGGGAGCCGAAATTCTGGATGAAGTAGGCGTAGTAGCCCATCTGGTTGCGGATCTGGAACGGGCGCGCTGCCACCGCCGGGGTGAAGTTCACCGTATCGGCCCTGCGGCCGGCCACTGCCGCGGTCGGGCGGCGCCCGGTCAGGAATTCCCCCTTGATGATGGTGCCGCCTACCGGAAGGATATCCAGATAGATCTGCGCCTCCACGTTCAGATTCTCCCTGTTGCCCCAGCCGGGCCAGCTGCCCGACTCGGTGTTCGCCACCAGGCTCTTCACCCCGTTCTCGCTCTGCACGACCGAGTCGCCGGTCTGCGGGATGCCGCCGTAATAGAAGGAGGTTCCAAGGTCGATATGCACCGGGGAGGTGCGGCCCAGCGGGAGCGGGAAGGTGAGGCGCGCGATGATATCCTTGTAGGCGTCGGTCTCGGCGGCGGTTCCCACGCCGTTGAAGATTCCCACCTGGAGCTTCGGGGCGAAGTTCTCGAACAGTTCCTTGCGCGAGGAGAACATCACCCCCAGATCGCGCTCATCCGGATAGAACGCCCGCACCACCTGCGCGCGCTCGGCGGATTCCCGGCTGCTGGAGGAGAATTCCACCTCGTGGTTCGGGCGGTTGAACAATCCGGCCGTCACCGTCAGCTCCTCGGCGGGCAGAAGGTTGAACAGCCCGTAGGCGTCCTTGATGCGCACGCCGGTCTCGGTGATGTCGGTCTGGATCACGCCGCTCATCACATCGTTCAGCTTGTGCTGGAACTTCAGGCGCCCGCGCCGGATGGTGAAGAGGTTGCGGCGCGCATCGGAGAAGAGGGCCCGGCCTCCCACGCTGCCGGTCTGGCTGAAGCGCTGCCACTCGAACTGCACGTAGCCGGAGATCTTCAATGCCTTGAGCTTGTTGATCTCCCCCTCCAGCTTGGTGGCGCGTTCATCGGCCTCGTCCAGCGCGCGGCCGATCTCCTGCGGGGTGGAGCCCCGTCTGGCGGAATCGGCGGAATTGGTCTGGGCAACGGCGGGGAATGCGGCCGGCAGGCCCGTGCCGATGGCGAGCGCCACCAGCAGTGAGAGTACACGACGGTTCATACGTTCCTATGGAGTAAGATGTGGATGCTGCGCGGGCGTCACCGGCACTGCCGATGCAGCCGGTACGGGCGGCCAGCGAAGAGCGGGCACTCTTCGCGCCGCCGGCAGCAGCGTTCCTATCGGCGAACCCGGTCACTGATATGCCGGTTTCGTTCGTAAGGGCGCGCAAAAGTATCGGGCCAATGTTATGGCTGTATTACCTCAATGTTACCAAATCATTACCTCGGCCATGGGATGTCGCAATCTGCCCTACGTGGCATGGAGTTTAGGGGCGATCGACCATCGGCGATTCCGGATGCCTCTGTAGCATGCAACCGATACCCGCTCGAATGCAGCCACCGTCACCCGTGCAGCCATGCCGGAAACGCCGTTGTCAGCGTACAGTGCAGAATCGGTGCATGCAGCAGGGGCTTGCGATTGAAAGGAGAGTGGCGGGCCGTGGCAGGAGGGGGATGAGGATAGTCGCGAGCGCCGGAAAAAGTTGGCGCAAGAACGCCAGGATCGCAACGAAGAGAGAACAATCTTCTCCTGTCTCGCTGCCTCCTGGCGTCCTTGCGCGATATCTTTATCCCCCCATCATTTCCTGCCCCATCATTCCCTCATCACCTCCCCATCCCCCTCAATCGAAAATCCCCATCACTGCCCCATTTCCCCCAATCGAAAATCGAAAATCGCCAATCGAAAATCCCCAATCCCTCTCCCTTCCCCCAATCGAAAATCGAAAATCGCCAATCGAAAATCCCCCTCATCCCCACTTCACCATATTCATATCGGCGGGGCTCACCAGATCGGGATGGTGGGGGATGACACGAACCGCGATGCCGGCATGTCCCGGCGATGCCAGCCGGACGGTGCCGCTGTAGACGATCAGCCCCTTGTCGTCGGTGCCGGTTGCCTGCATCGGCAGGGCCATGCCGTTGCTCACCATCCCTTCGGGGTCCACCGGCCCGTAGTAGGCCTGTACCAGCAGATCGTTCGGCGCCAGGCGTCCCGGTTGCAGGCGCGCGGTGACCCGCACCTCCTGTCCCACCTGCGATGCCGATGTTCCCTCCACGTTCACGCCGTCGAAGGCCACGTCGTTCCAGTTCTGCGCCACGAACCGTTTCCAGCCTATCAGCTCGCGGGTTTTGGCGCCGCGCTCCGCGCGGAGATGGCGATAGCGGTCGGAGCAGGTGAAATAGAAACGCTCGGCATATTCGCGCACCATCCGGTCGGCGCTGAACTGTCCCACCATCGTTTCCAGCGCCCGTTTCTGGATCGCCACCCAACGTTCCGGCACGCCGGCCTCGTTGCGGTTGTAGAAGGCGGGTATCACATGCTCCTCCAGCATATGGTAGAGCTTGCGCGACTCGAACTCGTCCTGGTTCTCCGGATCGCTGAACTCCTCGCCGGCGCCGATGGCGAACGCGTTGGTGCCATCGTATCCTTCCGGGAACCATCCGTCCAGGATGGAGAGGTTGATGGTGCCGTTGATGGCCGCCTTCATGCCGCTGGTGCCGGACGCCTCCAGCGGGCGGCGCGGCGTGTTCAGCCAGACGTCGCAGCCCTGGGTGATACGCCGTGCCACCGCCATATCGTAATCCTCCACATACACGATCCGTCCCTCCAGCTTGTTATCGCGGATGAACTCGATCACCTTGCGGATGAACTCCTTGCCGGGGGTATCCTTGGGGTGCGCCTTGCCGGCGATCACCAGCTGGATGGGCCTGTCGGGATCGCCGAACAGCCGGAGCGCACGCTCCTCGTCGCGGAACAGGAGGGTGGCGCGCTTGTAGGTGGCGAACCGCCGTGCAAAGCCGATGGTCAGGATCTCCGGATCGAGAATCCGCTCCGGCGCGCGGCCCTGGGTGCTGCGGGTGAACCACTCCGACTGCTGCTCATCGAGCCGGGTGTGGATATAGTTTATCATCTCGCGGCGCAGCCCCTGCTTCACCTGCCAGAACTCCCCGTCCGGTATCGCCGAGACCTTCTTCCAGGTTCCCTCATCGCCGATCGTGGTGCGCCATGCGCGTCCCATATGCCTGGTGAACAGTTTCCCGACGGTATCGGCCGCCCAGGTATGGGTGTGCACGCCGTTGGTGATGCCGTCGATCGGGGCTTCGGCGCGGGGGAGGTTCGACCAGATCCGGCTCCACATCGCCCTGGAGACATCGCCGTGAAGCTGGCTGACGCCATTGCGCTTGGAGGCGAGCTTCAGCGCCAGCACGGTCATCGAGAAGGCTTCGCTGGCATCGGCGGGGTTCAGGCGGCCGAGCGAGAGGAACTCATCGCGGCTCAGCCCCAGTTGCGGCCAGTATTCCTTGAAATACTTCTCCATCATATCGGCGTCGAAGACGTCGTTGCCGGCCGGCACCGGGGTGTGGGTGGTAAAGACCGACCCGGCTGCGGTAAGCTCGGCGGCCTCGGCAAAGCCAAGCCCCAGCTCCGCCATCAGCGTGCGGATGCGCTCCAGCATCAGAAAGGCGCTGTGCCCCTCGTTGGAGTGGGTCACCGTCGGCTCGATGCCGACCGCCTTCAGCGCGCGGAACCCGCCGATGCCGAGCATGATCTCCTGCATGATGCGGGTTTCGCTATCCCCGCCATAGAGCACCCCGGCGATATCGCGATACTCGGCCACGGTGTTCTCGGCCACATTGGTATCCAGCAGGTAGATCGGCACGCGCCCCACATCCAGCCGCCAGAGATGCGCAACCACGGGCCCTTTCGGATACTCCACGGTGATCGTCATGGGGGTGCCGTCCGGGTTGGTGACCTCCTGCAGCGGCAGGGTGGAGGCGCTGTTCAGATCGTAGGTCTCCAGCTGCACGCCGTCGATGGTAAGCCGCTGGCGGAAATATCCCATCTGGTACATCAGCCCCACGCAGACGAAGGGGAGGCCCAGATCGCTCGCCGATTTGGTATGATCGCCCGAGAGGATACCCAGGCCGCCGGAGTAGAGGGGGACCGATTCATGGATGCCGAATTCCGCCGAGAGGTAGGCGATCGTCTCCTGCTGCCCCTCCCGTTTCCCCTTGTACCAGGTGCCGGCGTTCAGATACTCGTCAAGCTCGCGCAGGGCATCGCGGTAGCGCTCCAGAAACGCCTCGTCGGCGGCAAGCGCATCGAGCTGGCCGGCCGGAAGGCGCTGCAGCATCATCAGGGGGTTGTGGTTCGTGTCATGCCAGAGCCCTGGATCGATCGACCGGAGGCACTCCCGGATGGTCGGGTTCCAGGTCCAGTAGAGGTTTTCATAGAGCTGGTTCAGACGGCTGAGGTTTTCCGGAAAGACCGGGGCCACCGTGAATGTTGCTACAGGGCGCATAGATATGGATATATAGATCGGGCGATCGCCAGAGCGAACATGAGGCGTTCGCCGGAGATCCGGATGATCGTGGATAAGCCGCTCCGGAGGGAGCCGGCCAGCGCCGGAGCGCATGAAAAAGGCGGGCCAAAGATACAAAAGATGAGCACCGGGCGCTGCCGGGAACTTCCGGCACGCGGTTGGGGTTGCTCAAAGGAGATTTTCGGCTGGCGATGACTCCGGATTGCCGGTTGCGGGGAGGATGTTCCGGGAAGATGGAGAAGGGGGGAGGGGCTCTGCCAGGCTCTCCGGCCCCGGTGGCGTCTTAATTGCGGTTGCCATCGTGCGGGATAGCGCTCCCCGGCCCATCGGGTCGTCGTCCGAGGCCGGGGGTGGCCGTGCGGCAACCCGGAACCCTGTTCCGTCTCCGCACCGGGTATAACATTTGAATCTTTAGCGTAACTTTAGAACCTTCTACAGATTTATGGGCAAGGCACTCTCAATCTCGGATGTTCGTGGTTCGTTCGATGGGCTCGGCCGTGCCATCTCCTCGCTTCGCGGCGGGAGCCAGCGCCGGCAGGAGGCCAACCGCATCGCCGCCGAGCGCACCGCCGAGCATAACGCGCGGCAGGAGGCGCTCCGGCAGGAGGAGGCGCGCCGCGCGGCGTTCGAGCGGGATGCCATCCCCCATATGGACGCGCTCTTCAATTTCGCCGTCCGGATGACCCCCAACCAGCTCGAGGCGGAGGATCTGGTGCAGGAGACCTTCCTGAAAGCCTACCGGTTCTTCGATAAGTTCGAGCAGGGTACCAACTGCAAGGCGTGGCTGTTCAGGATCATGAAGAACAGCTACATCAACCGCTATCGCAAGGCGCAGAAGACCCCGCAGACGGTCGATTACGATACGGTGGAGGAGTTCGTCCAGACGATCCGCGCCGCCGGAACCGATGGCGGCGGGGATATGAGCGCGGTGATGTTCGAGAACCTTCTCGGCGATGAGGTTACGATCGCCATCGAGCGGCTGCCGGAGGATTTCAGGACCGTGGTTATACTCTGCGATATCGAGGGGCTCTCCTACGAGGAGATCGCCGAATTCGTCGATTGCCCGGTGGGAACCGTTCGTTCGCGGCTGCACCGGGGGAGAAAACTGCTGCGCGATTCCCTGCTGGAGTATGCTTCGGTACGGGGATACCTCCCGGCCGAAGAGACCGTCTCGCCCGCGTAGGAACAGAGGATGATGCTGGCCGGGCTCTCCCTTCACCGATGCGGGAGCGCTCCGGCAATGGCACCGGCAGCCCCGGAACAGGAGGTTTCCGGTGCCGTTCCCCCTGCGTTGATGCCCGGTTCCCCAATTGATGTCCCCACGTCAACGTCCTATCAGGCCGGTGCTTCCTTGTACCGCGATGATTTATTGCGTACCATTCGCCCTTGACGATTTTTTCCATACGCAACTGTGACTTGCAAAGAGATACACGAGCAGATAACGGCGTATGTCGATGACCGCGTCGATGAGCAGGAGTACCGTCAGAAGGTACAACAGCACATCACGTACTGTCCCGACTGTCGTGCCGCGTATGAGCTCGAACTGAAAACCAAGATGGTGGTGCGCCAGAGCGCGGAGCGGGCGGCCGCATCGGACGCGCTCCGGCAGGCTATCTCCGGCGGGGTGGATGCGTTAAGCCAGGACCGCCGCCAGGAGATCGCCCGTGGGGCTGCCGGCGGGGCGAAGGGGGGGCTGATGGATCGCTTCGGCGAATATTTCCTCTCGCCGGCCGGGGTGGCCGTGGCGCTGTTGCTGGTAGTCCTCGGCTCGTATGTCCTGTTCGTGCCGGCGGTATCGGAAACCGGGCCGGTGCTGGTGGAGGGGGATGGGCAGGTGGTGCCGGTGCCCGTTGCCGAGGTGCCGGAGAACTTCTTCAACAAGGCCGCGCAGAACTTCGCGGCGATTCTGGAGGGGAAGCTGACGGTGCAGCATCCTACCAAGGACCGGGGCGATCTGAACGAATATTTCCGGAGCAACGGTATCTCCTATCCGGTGGCATTTCCGCAGGTGCGCGCCGATCTGGCCGGAGGCGTCATCAGCCAGCATGGGGCCACCAAGTTCGCCCATCTGGTCTATACCGTCGGCGATACCATCATCTATTTCTTCGAAGTCCCTCACAACGCGCTTCAGAAGGGTGATGTGGTCTATGTTGCCCCCAACGTGCTGGCCGATCTGGAAGGGGGGAAGCAGTTCTGGGAGGAGCCGAACGGCACCATGCGCCTTGTGATGTACCGCTCCGGGGATGTCATCATGGCCGCCGTCTCCAATGCCCCCAAGCGTTCGCTGGAGCAGCTTCTGGCTGTCCGGTAGACCCCAGGGTTCAGCGGATTTCCGGAGATATCGCTCCGGAGCCCGGGAGCCGTGCCGGTCATCGTCATGCGAGTGCGCCGGCAGTGTGCCGGGCACGTTCGGATCTACTGCCGCAACCGAACTTTGCGTATTTTCCCGGGGACGTTTCCGGCCCCCGACATCGCGAAACCGTAATCCATCTCGTCCAGTAACCGATACTCTACCCATATGAAAATCCCGCGATCCTTGCTTCCGGCGCTTCTGGCTGCGGCGCTTCTCAGCAGCTCCTGCAATACCCCCAAGACCGATACCACCGCCCGCCGCGATGGTGAGGCCGATGCCGCGCAGACGGCGGCCACCCCGGCAGTGAATACAACTCCGGCTCCCAGTCCGGCCGCCGGAGTCGATGTGGTGCAGATCACCAATGTGGAGGGGAAGCTGGACCCTGCCGCCAGCGGCGCGCAGATGGCCCCGAACTTCACCTGGAAGGATGGAGCCGGCAAGGATCGCTCGCTGAAGGATTATCGCGGAAAGGTGGTGATGCTCAACTTCTGGGGTACCTGGTGCCCCCCCTGCCGCGCCGAGCTTCCGGATATCGTAAAGCTCCGCAACGAACTCCAGTCGAAGGGGTTCGAGGTGATCGGGCTGGGCGTCAACGAGCGCCCGCGCAACGGGATGACCGTGGAGGCGCAGGTGGCCGATTTCGCCAAGAAGAACAATCTCGCCTACCCGCTTCTGATCGCCAATGGCGAGCTGATCGAAGCCTACGGCGGGCTTGAGGGGGTTCCCACCACCTTCATTCTCAATGGCAAGGGAGAGGTGATCGAGAAGCTGATCGGTATGCGCGACGAAGCTACCTTCCGCCGCTCCATCGAAAAGGCGATGTCGTAACGCTCCGGTTGCCGGAACGTCCCGCTCCGCAGGGCTCATGCCCGCACTTCTCACGCTGGTTGCCAACCGACGAACACGCTGCTCCTGCGGGCGTGTTCGTCGTTGCGTTTATCCTTATGGCGTTCCATGGCTGAGAACCCCCACGGGATTTTTCCAGCGAGTGCCGCGCGTGCCCGATCAAGTATCCGGTTGTCCCTTCCCTCCCATAAGCATACCTCCCTCGCATGATCGAGGAACAGAAACTTTCGATAGCCCGGACATCGCTGGTACGCCTGCTTCACAGGAAGAAGGGGCGCGCGGCCGAACGTGCCTATCTGGCCGAAGGGGAGCGCCTGCTCGACGAGCTTGCCGCCGATCCCTCGGGGGTGCGGTTCCTGTTCGGAACCGCCGATCGCATGGCCTGGATCAGATCCCGTTTTCCGGGGGTGGCATCGTTCGTGGTGGATGATAACAAGGCCGGGGCGCTCTTCGCTACCGAGCATGCGCAGGGGTTAGGGGCGGTGGTACAGATGCCGGAGCCGGGATCATTCGGCCGGATGGCCGCCGCCGGCCGTCCGCTGCTCTATCTTGACGGTCTTGCCGATCCTGGGAATGTGGGGACCATCCTCCGCAGTGCCGAGTGGTTCGGCATCGGCGGGGTGCTCTTCGGGGAGGGGACCGCCGACCCGTACAACCCCAAGGTTGTGCGCGCCACGATGGGGGCCATCTTCCGCCTGCCGATCGCCGGGGATATCACCCCGCGCGATCTGATGGAATCGGGGCTTCCACTGCTGGCACTGGATGGCGGGGGGGATGAACTGCTGGGAACCGCCGAACTTCCGCCTGCCGGAATCTATATCGTCGGAAACGAGGCGCACGGCGTCTCGCCGCAACTGCTGGCGCACGCCCGTTCCATCGCCATCGCCGGAAGCGGCCGCGGGGAATCGCTCAATGCCGCCATCGCCGCCGCAGTGCTGATGTATGAGGTGGGGAAGAGGAGATAGTAGTACGTACCTGCGGATATGTTCTCAGGCAGGAAGAGATTCCGCAGGCACCCCGGAGCGGCACTGCTCTCTGCGCGGCCTTCGCTCCAGCGCCCTCCCCCTAATCGAAAATCGAAAGGCAACTATATACTCCAGTAACCCCCAGTAGGCACTTCCAGAAGAGTCCCACGCAAAGCCGCGAAGGCTCAAAGAAAGACATCTTCTTTGCGCCTTCGCGGCATTGCGTGATGCATCTGGCATGGTTGGGTCTATCAGGTATATAATCGAAAATCGAAAATCGTCAATCTCCTCCCCCAATCGAAAATCGGCAATCGAAAATCGCTCTCATTTTCCCGTCGTCCTTCCGGATTGATCGATCACGAACGTGGTCACGCCCCCGCCCATATCGATCGGCTGGCCGTCGGCGCTGTTGATGAACTTCAGCGTCAGGGTGTTTCCTTCGAATGCGCAGTAGGTGAAGCCTCCCAGGCTCTTTCCCTTGTCGGCGATGACCGGATGGGTGAAGACATTGGGTGGCTCGGGGAATTTCACCCGCGAGCGCTTGGAGCCGGCGCCGTTCACCATGAAGGTCTTCGGGCAGCTGGCGCAATCGGTGCCGGGCAGATAGAGCAGTTGCAGGCTGTGATCGTGCCCGGCCATCAGAAGCTGGATCTTTGCCCCGCTCCGTCCCACGATCGCCAGCAGCGAATCGGAATAGGCCTGGTAGCGGGGGGTGCAGTTGTCCTGATGTGAGAGAAGCTGCTCCACATACTTCAGCGGGTCCTGGCGATCCTCGAAGCAGTTGCCCACATATCCCACCCGTTCCTCCCCCGGCATCCAGACCCGGTAGCCGCCATGCTCTCCCACGCTGTAGGGGGAGTGATGGGTGGCGAAGATCCTCCAGCGTACTGCCGGTGCCGCGGCCGAGCGGCGCAGCAGACGTTCCAGGCTGTCCAGCACCGGCCCCCAGCGATCGGTCTCCTGCGCCAGCAGCAGGCCGGAATCGAAGAAGATGAGATCCACCGAATCGGCCGATCGCTCGGCGATCGCTCGGCGAACCACGACCGGATAGTGCATCATATAGGTCCATTCCGGCAATGCCGCCGCATGGAGATTCCCCATATTGCAGGAGCCATAGGGGATATGGTTGATGGTCCCGCAATAATATTCGTGGTTTCCCGGAATGGAATAGACGTTTTCCCTTCCCAGCATCCGCATCAGCGGGCGATGCGGTCCCAGGATATCCTCGATCAGCTCCTGCCGTGCCTCGTCGGTGGGGGTGTTCAGCCCGCTGGGGTAGAAATTATCTCCCAGAAAGAGGAGGGCATCCACCGGGCGGCCGTTGCGCGCCCCCTGCTCGGCGGCTTCCAGCATATACCGTGCATTGCCGGTCAGCACCTCCCCCTTCTGCCCGCCATCGCCGATGGCGATGAAGGTGAACGGGCGGTTCTGTGCCGGCAGAGGAAGTGCCCCCAGGAGCAGGAGCAGGGGAAGGGCGCAAAGGAGGAGGAATATCTGGAATCGCATCTGGAAGAGGAATTGTATGTTCCGGTCGACCGTTCAAGATACGTTTCCGCGCGGCACTTACGATGCCGGAAATCGTCGGAGCAAGTGGGAAAAACCGAAAGAGGGCCCTTTGCCGGGAACCGTTTCCCCTCTATGCTCCTCTAATCTTCATGGAACGTTTCCAGGGTAGTATACTTACGCATGACGCAGCCAGGCGATGACGAACTGATACGGAGTACGCTTGCGGGGGAGAAGTCTGCCTTCGCCGAGCTGGTGCGCAGGTACCAGCGGCGCGTAGCCGTGACCATCAGGAGCGTCGTGGGGGATCTTCCGGCAGAGGACGCCGCCGATATCGCACAGGATATCTTCCTGCTGGTCTACAAGTCCCTGGGCTCGTTTCGCGGTGAATCGCAGTTCGGCACCTATCTGACGAGGATCGCCCTGCGGCACTGCTACCGGGAGGCGAAGCGCCGCCGGAAACGGAACTTCCTCTTCTTCAGCCTCGATGCCGGGTCCGATGAGCGTCCGGTGGATGAACGCCTGGCGGGAACCTCCCGTACCGATCGCGATATCATCGCCGGGGAACGGAAGCTGGAGGTGGTCGATGCGCTCCGGAAACTGCCGGAGGATTTCCGCACGGTGCTGGTGCTCCGGGTGGTGGAGGAGATGCCGGTGGAAGAGGTGGCCGAATCGCTCGGCATCTCCACCGGAACCGTCAAATCCAGGCTCCACCGGGCCAAGGAGAAGATGCGCGAACTGCTCGTGGGGCTCGATCTGGAGTTTCAGCTCGATGCCATCGATTGATTCAGACGCGGCGGTATGCCGGCCTCCCCGGAATCGGGATCTGCCGGATATCATCGCCGTTGCGGCCCCAGGAACGCCGGGCCATATGTAGTGAACTTTGATCTGAACAGCCATGTCCGATACATCGATAGAACGGATGATGCGGGAATCCTTCCCGCCAGACCTCCCCTACGGATTCGCCGAGCGCGTTGCAAACGCCGCGATGGTGGAGGGGGGCTCCACGCTCTGGGATTTTCTTCTCAGCCTGACCCCTCGCGCCGGCATCGCCTTCGGCGCGATCGCCGTTCTGCTGATTATCCTCGGGATGGCCGGCGATGGTCCGGGCATCATCGATTCGGTTACACAATACGAGGCGTTCAGCAGCATTATTCCGTTACCCTGATACAGTGATGACCAAACGTACGCAAGCGATACTGGGATTGAGCGGTGTCTTCGTGATCGGAGCCCTCTGCGGCGCGCTTGTCTTTGGAGTGGTGATGCGCGACCGCGCACGCGAAACCGCCGGGCTGCGCAGCCGCGAAGGCTTCATCCACCATTTCGAACGGCGGCTTCAGCTTACCGAGACACAGCGCGATTCCCTGAAGGATGAGCTGGAACGCACCTATAGCCAGATGGCCGCCCTGCGCGAAGAGACCTCCCAGCGATACAATACCCTGATCGATACCCTCGCGGTTCGTATCATGCCCACCCTTACCGTGGAGCAGCGGGAGCTGTTCCGCGACCAGGAACAGCGCTTCCGCCGCTTCCTCCCGAACGAGCGAAAGGGGCCGGGCCCCGGACCGCGCCCCCATCCGAGGGGAGGACCCCCTCCTCACTCCGGGACGCTTCCGGCCCCCGCAGCCCCCGTTCCGCTCTCCGGCAAGGGAACCGCGGCCGCGCCCAGGGCCAGCCAGTCCCCCGAGACCCCCGTTGCTGCCCAGCAGATGCCCCTGTCGGTAACGCTGCGCCCGGCCGATTCCACGCTGAAAACCTGTGCGTCGCTGAAGACCTGTACCTCGCCCCAGGCCCCGCAGCCCACCGGCGATAAACCTCCGTTTATGGGAGGGGAGCTGAAACGAGTGCAGGGACGCCTCGGATTGAGCGATGAGCAGACCGCCAGCTTCAAGAAGATCATGGCCGATGCCCGCCTGGCGATCAAGCAGATCAAGGCCGAGGAGGCCGAGCGCCCCATCGTCAAGCGCCGCAAGGTGGGAGAGGCGGTGCAGCAGATGGATCAGCAGATCATGAACCTTCTCACCGCCGACCAGCAGGAGCGCTGGCTGGCGATGCGCGATGAGATGGGGGAGAAGCTCAAGCAGAAGCGCCGCCCCAAGCGCCCCGATACCGTGGCCGAGGGAGGATGAGAGGGAGGAGGGGCCGTGGTCGTTGCGCGGGCTTCGCCCGCCCTCCGTGGTCCGTGGCGGAGAGGTGGGAGATAGATAGATGGTTACCAGCAGGGAGAGCGACGTGTCCGGTACACGAAACTCTCCCTGCTCTGTTTTCCCTCCGGACTTCGGGCATTCATGGTTCGTAGCCGCACCAGGCAGCGCAGAGAAACCCATCGCCACGATCGCAGCAGTTTTCAGATCCCCCGCATCCCCCCGGCTTCCCCTGTCGGAATCGGCACGATTGCTGTAACCGTAATCCCTGATGCGGCCCGTTGCACGGGCCCACCTCGTTGCCTGCGATCATCGCTCTGCCGGGTAGCCCGTTGCGGCTGCCGGCTGATGATCGTTCACTCTATTTTATGAGCTCGTTATGAATGTGCGCGCAAGAATGCTTTCGGCTATAGCAGCCACGGCACTTGCCGGGACGGCCGCCCTGGCGCAGCCCGGCACCGTGCCGATGACCCCCCATGTGGATATGCCCCTGATGACCACCTCCGTGATGGTGCCGGATAAGTTCCAGGGGATGAACCTGGACGGGCATACCTTGAATGTGCCGGAGGGGTGGAGAGTCAATGTGTTCTATGCGGGATCCGGGCTCAACAAGCCCCGCTTCCTTACCTGGGGGCCGGATTCCGTTCTCTACGTTGCCAACGTCACCTCCGGGCGCGTGATGGCGCTCCCCGATAAGAATCCGCGCGACGGTGTGGCAGATACCGCCATCGTCGCCGCCGAAAATGTCTTCGGCCATGATCTGAAGTTCTACAACGGAGCCATGTACGTGGCCGAGGCCGGGAACGTGGTACGCCTTACCGATGATAACGGCGATGGCTATTACGAGTCGCGCAGCGATATCATCAGCGGCATCCCCACCGGTGGCAATCATACCAGCCGTACCATCGTGATCGACTCGCTGAAGGGGAAGATCTATATCTCCATCGGCTCCTCCTGCAACGTCTGCCGCGAGGAGGACCGCGCCATCATCGCCGAGTATAATATCGATGGGAGCGGCCGCCGCGTATACGCAAGCGGCGTTCGCAATGCCGTCGGCATGACGCTCCACCCGCGCACCGGCCAGCTCTGGGCCACCAACAACGGCCACGACAACCAGGGGAACGATATCCCGCCGGAATGGGTCGATCTGGTTCGCGAAAACGGGTTCTACGGCTGGCCGTTCGCCTACGGCTACCAGGTCTACAACGATTTCACCAAGGCCGCCGATTATCAGGCGCTTCTTCCGGTCACCGCCGCCGATAGCGCGCGCGTGATGACGATGGCCTCCCCCGGCGCGCTCGTGCAGGCGCACAGCGCCCTGATGGCTATCGAGTTCCCGAATACCAACGCCTTCCCGGAAGGCTACCGCCGTGGTGCCTTCGTGGTGTCGCGCGGATCATGGAACCGCCAGCCGCCGACCGGCTACAAGGTGATGTACCTCGATTTCGATAACGACCAGGATTCGGTTGCCAACAGCGTGAGCGATTTCCTCACCGGCTTCCTCACCGATAGCAGCGGCAGCTCCTGGGGGCGCCCGGTGGGGCTGGAGTCCGATATGATGGGCAATCTCTATCTGACCTCCGATGCCGAAACCCAGGCGATCTTCTATATCACGCGCGAGCAGTCGCTCGGTGTGCAGGATGCCTTCGATGCCTCCGGCACCATCTCCATGGCGAATGTCTATCCGAACCCGGTTTCCGGCGTCTCCACGCTCCGCTTCTCGCTGCGCCAGTCCTCGCCCGTCACCGTGACGCTGCTGGATGTGGCCGGCAAGCCCGCCATGGTGCTGGCCTCCAACCGGACCTTCGAGATGGGAGAGCAGAGCCTTACGTTCGATACCAGGGGGCTGCCGGCAGGCACCTACTTCTATCGTGTTGAGGCCGCCGAGGGCTCCGTTACCGGCAGCATCAGCGTTGTGCGGTAGTGAGGAGAGAAGGGATGATGAGATGATAATCTCCTCCCGGCTCTCCGGTCCCCTGTCCGCCAGGGGGTGATGGCGCGGGCTTCCTCCCGCCCCGTTCATGCCGATTTCAGGTTATTCCGGCGATCCGTGCTCCGGCGCGGGTCGCCGGCGTTTGTTTCGGGCACGTTCTGCGCCCCGGCGTTGTTCCCGACCGTTGTACCGATGCTGTTATTTCCCGGCCGCCGGGCGTATCTTGCGCCGGTCCGGACAAGCGGCCCAGGGCCCCGCCGGACGGGACGCCGGGTCCGGTTTTCACAATCCTCTTGTATCTTCTCCGACATGAGCACAACCTTTGAGACTACCACCAGCGAGGCCACCGGCGTGACGGCGCTTCGCGAGGGGATTGCCGAGCTTTTTCGGGAATGCCGCGCCCGGACCCTGGAACTGATAGCCCCGCTTCCGGTGGAGGAACTGTTCGTACAGCAGGATCGCCTGATGAGCCCCATCATCTGGGATGTGGGGCATATCGGCAACTTCGAGGAATTGTGGGGCGTGCGCCGCTTCGGTGGCTCCATCCGCCCGGAGTACGATCGCATGTACGATGCGATGCTCAATCCCCGTTCAACCCGCGACCAGCTTCCGCTCCCCCGCTACGAGGGGGTGCTCGCCTATCTCGATGAGGTGCGCTCGCATATGCTGGCCGGTCTGGCCTCCGCCGATCTGTCCGGGGATGATCCGTTGCTCGCCGATGGCTATCTCTACCAGATGCTCCTTCAGCACGAGTATCAGCACGATGAGACCATCCTCGCCACCCTTCAGCTCAAGCAGGGGGAGCCGTATCATCCGCTGCACCGCCGCCCGCTCCCGCCGGGAGATCCTGCGGTGGGAGGGATGGTGAGTGTTCCGGCCGGGGAGTTCTTCATGGGAACCGATGATCGTGCCGTGGCCTACGATAACGAGCGCCCGAAACACCGGCTCTATCTCCCGGAGTTCATGATCGATGTGGCGCCGGTCTCCAATGGCGAGTTCATGGAGTTCGTCGATGCCGGAGGATACCGGACGCGCGAATACTGGGAGGATGCCGGATGGGCGTTTATCAGCGGCGAGGGGATAGAGGCGCCGAAACACTGGACGCGCGATGAGGACGGCCGCTGGCATACCCGATCCATGGATCATACCGAGCCGGTGAACCCGCGCCGCCCGGTGGTGCATGTCTGCTGGTACGAGGCGCTGGCCTATGCCCGGTTTGCCGGCAAGCGCCTTCCCACCGAACCGGAGTGGGAAAAGGCGGCTTCGTGGGACCCCGCTACCGGCACGCAGCGGCTCTATCCCTGGGGCGATGCGGCCCCCGCAGACGAGCACGCGAATCTCGACCAGCGTGGCTACATGGCCGCCGAGATCGGGGCATACCCGGCCGGAGCCAGTGCCGTTGGTTGCCATCAGATGATCGGTGATGTGTGGGAGTGGACCGCGAGCGATTTCTCCCCCTACCAGGGGTTCGAGGTGTTTCCGTACGACGAATATTCGAAGGTGTTTTTCGGGCCCGATTACAAGATACTCCGTGGAGGAAGCTGGGCCACGCGCCCCGGTGCCATCCGTAATACCTTCCGCAATTGGGATTATCCCATCCGCCGCCAGATATTCAGCGGATTCCGCTGCGCAAAATAGGCCGCGGAGAGTGGCTGCGAAGTAATAACCAAGATCTAAAAACTGACATCTCATGCCTCATCTGAAGGGCGAAGTTATCGCGGAGAATATCGGCATCGAGGAACGCTCGCAGATCGGCGATTATCGCTCCGGTCTGGCAGAGGATGTTCGCGATGGGCTCTCGGGCAGGCTGAAGGAGCTTCCCCCGAAATATTTCTATGATGAGCGCGGCGCCGAGCTGTTCGAGGCGATAACCGTTCTGCCGGAATATTATCAGACCCGTACCGAGCGTTCCATCCTGGAGCGCCTCGCTCCGGAACTTGCCGGAACCTATCGTCCGGAATGCCTTGTGGAATTCGGTTCGGGAAGCGCAATCAAAACCCGCCTGCTGCTGAGCGCCATGAGAGATGCCGGCACGCTCCGGCGCTATGTGCCTATCGATATCAGCCGCGAAATGCTGGTAGCTTCCTCCAGGGAGGTGGTAGAGGAATATCCGGGCGTCCGCGTCGATGCGGTGATCGGCGATTTTCGCGATGGATTGCACGGACTCTCCGGAGGAGAAAAAAGTCTGGTGATATTTCTGGGCGGGACAATCGGCAACTTCCGGCATGAGGATGCCGTCGATTTTCTCCGCAATGTGGCCGGCGGGATGGGAGAGGATGATCTGTTCCTGCTGGGTGTGGATCTGGTGAAGGAGCCGGAACGTCTTAATGCCGCATATAATGATTCGCAGGGGGTGACCGCCCAATTCAACCTGAATGTGCTCGATGTGGTGAACCGCGAGCTTCAGGGGGATTTCGACCCCTCCGCATTCTCGCATTATGCGTTCTATAATCCGCGCGAGTCGCAGATCGAAATGCATCTGGCAAGCCTCCGCGATCAGACCGTACGGGTTGGAGCGATCGGGGAGGAGTACTCGTTCCATCGCGGTGAAACCATCCTTACCGAGATCAGCCGGAAATTCACCCGCGCCAGCGTCGAAGCGCTTCTCGGCGCGGGGGGCATGAAGCTGACCGGCTTCCACTCCGATCCCGATGAGCTCTTCGCCCTCTGCCTGGCGGAGAGAGCGGCGTAAGCGGTAGATCGTAATGGAGCATTCGCATTTTCTTATAATCCCTTTTTTCTCTCTTCTTGCCTTCTTCAACGCCCATACTGAATGAGTCGTCTCTGTACGAGATGATCGGCTCGCGGCTTTTTTCAGCCGGCACGTCCGCTCCGGATAAACGGGTCGGGCTGGAGCTGGAGCTGCTTGCGGTGGTGGCCGGTCCCGGCACCGGAAGCTCTGCTCCTGTGCCGCTGCGTCCGGAGGGCGGGGAGGAGGCGGGGCTTTTTCCTCTGCTGGAAACTCTCGCCGGCATGCGGGGAGGAACGTTCTCGGGGGATGATTACGATTCCATCGCCGTGGAATTTCCGGGCGGCGGGCGCATCACCCTGGAGCCGGCAGGGCAGGTGGAATATAGCGGGCCTCCGCTCGCTACCGCCGCTCTGGCACTGGATGATCTTCGTTCCGTGGTGGCCGATCTGGAAACTGCCGCCGGGAATTCCGGCGTGCGCCTGCTCTCCTGCGGCTACAACCGGCATTGCGCCGAGGATGATCTGCAACTCCTCGTCCGCAAACCCCGCTATCTGGCGATGGACCGGCATTTCTCCGCCATCGGCCCGTTCGGCCGCCGGATGATGCGCGCCACCTGCTCGCTGCAGATCAATCTCGATTTCGGCCCTACCGAAACCGTGGCCGAGCGCTGGCGGCTCGCCAATATGATCGCTCCTTCTCTGAACGTTCTGTTCGCCAATTCCCCGCATCGTTACGAGGGACGGCAGTACCGGAGCTTCCGCTACGAGATCTGGCGCCATGCCGATCCGGCGCGCACCGGCCGTCTCTACGATCGCCCCGATCTCGATCCGGTGGCCGATTATCTCCGCTTCGCGCTGGATGCCTCGGTGATGCTTCTTCCCGATGGCGCCGGTGGCTACACCCTTCCCGATGAGGGGCTGAGCTTCCGCCAGTGGATGGCCGGGACATCCCGGCATCGCTACCCGGATTGGAACGACTGGCTCACTCATCTGACAACCCTTTTTCCCGATGTGCGCGCGCGCGGCTGGATGGAGCTTCGTTCCATCGATGCGCTCCCCCCGGCGCTCTGGGATGTGCCGGTGGCTCTGGCCTCCACCCTCATGTACGATGACCAGTTGCGGCGTGCGGCGCTGGAACGTCTCGAACGCCGCCTCCGCCGTCGTGACCCGCTCTGCCATGAGCATGACGGGTTCTGGCATGCCGATCATCATACCGGAATCGAGCTGCTGGAACTCGCCATGCCCGCAATCTCCGATCCCCTCCTGGCCGCCTCGGTTTCCCGCTTCTATGAAGAATATGCCCTCCCCGGCATCACCCCCGGAGAAAAGGAAGAGTGGTAGTCCGTGGTTCGTTGTCAGTAGTCCGTGGCCCGTTGTCCGTGCCCGGTAGTCCATGGCTCTTGTACCGGAACTGCCTGAGACCTCCGGCACTCCCGGCAATCAACGGCAACCGACCACTGACAGCGGGCGCAGCCCGCGCACTGACGACGGACCCTCCCCCTACGTACTACAGCCGCCGCAGGCGGCGTCCTAAGGACTAAGTCATAAAGACTAAGGACCAAGAACCAACATTTAACTCCTGATTTTTCCCGTCCTATATTCCCCCAATGATATCTACCTATACAGCAACCCGTTATATCGTCCCGCTTCGTGAAGGGGGATCGATGCCGGCGATCATCGAGACCGAGGAGGCCGGAGCGTTCGTTACGAAATTTCGTGGCGCGGGGCAGGGAGCACGCGCGCTCGTTGCCGAGATCATCGTCGGTTTGATGGGACGCCATCTCGGCCTGCCGGTCCCCGAGGTCGCGCTGATCCAGATGGATGAGTCGTTCGGCCGTACCGAGCGTGATCCGGAAATTCAGGATATTCTGAAAGGGAGCCGGGGAACAAACGTGGGGCTGGCCTATCTCTCCGGCGCATTTAATTATGATCCCGTCGCCGTTCCCGCTGTCGATCCCGCTCTGGCGGCCGCTATCGTCTGGTTCGACGGGCTGGTCACCAATATCGACCGCACCCCGCGCAATCCCAATCTCATGTTCTGGGAAAATCAGGTCTGGATGATCGATCATGGCGCGGCCCTCTATTTTCATCATAATTGGGCATCGCTGGATGATACCAGAATCCGGTCGCCGTTCGCTCCCATCCGCGATCATGTGCTCCTTCCATTCGCCGGCGATATCGCCGCGGCCGACAGGCGCCTTTCCGAGATGCTGACCGAAGAGGTGCTGCGGGAAATTCTCGAATCGGTTCCCGATCATCTCCTGATGGATGCTCCCGGTGGCCTGGAGCCCGCATTCGAGACCCCCGAGGCCAACCGCTCGGCATATTTCGAATATTTTACGAAGCGTCTCGCCGCTCCCCGCCTTTTCGCCGAGGAGGCTATTGCCGCCGCCGAGCGCGGGCGTTCCGAACAACCAGTGGAGCAGAAATACAGACGATGAGCACTCCCCAGCCCCAGTCGCAGGCGTGGATCGACTACGACTACGCGATAGTCCGCGCTGTTCCCCGTGTCGAGATCGGCACGTTCGTCAATATCGGTGTGGTGGTGCACGCACGCCGTGCCGGTTTTCTGGAAGCACGCCTGCATGTCGATCGCCAGCGGATCGCCGGCGTATGCAGCCGGATCGATATAGATCTGCTGCAATGTTTCGCCGAGGCCTACGGGCTGGTCTGCCTCGGCGGCGCCGGCGCCGGCCCTATCGGCCTTCTCCCGGCTTCGGAGCGTTTTCACTGGCTTACGGCCCCGCGCTCGGCGGTGCTGCAAACATCTCCGGTGCATCCGGGGCGCTGCCGCGATCTTCATACGGCGCTCGATAATCTCTTTCAGGAGCATTGCCTGCTGCGATGATTATTCGCCCGTACCGCTCCGGTGCATATCGTCTCTGGCCCGGTGTTGCCGCGCCATCATCCCTTTCCCGGCTGCTTCTGCCGGGCCTCATCGCCATGGGGTTCTGGCTGGGTGGCTGCTCGCGCGAACTCGAAATCCCGAAACCGAATGCCGCCACGCCAACCCCGCCGCCGCCGGTAGAGCCCTCCGTGGTGCAGATCCCGGTGACGATCAATCTCTCGGCGCTCTCGTCGGAGGTGGAACGGGTGGTGCCGGCAGGGCATCGCGTGGTGAACGACTGGATGGTGGTGGAGAAAAATCCCGTGGGAGATATGGGGCTGAAATTCGAGGTGTCGCGCGATCCTCTTCAGCTTTCGATGCAGGGAAATACTCTGTCGATCGCCGGAAATATCAAATATTGGGTGGAGGTGGCACAGAAAATCCCGAAGCCGTTCGTGGGAGGATATTTCTGGCAGTCGATCGCCTCGTGCGGCAGGGGGGAGCCTCTGCGGCAGGCTACGGTCGGTTTGCAGACGCGGTTCGCATGGGGTGAGGATTGGCGCCTTACCTCCGCCACCTCGGTGCGCCCCACCGAATTCCGGAATAAATGCCAGGTCACCCTCTTGAAAATCGATGTCACCAACCGGGTGAACGATGCGTTCGAGCAGGGGCTCCGCCAGGGGGCGGCCATCGCCGATAATCAGATGAAAAATCTGGGGAATTTCCGGAGCTACGGTGAACGTGCCTGGAAACAGCTTCAGGAGCCGGTGGAACTGGCCCCAGGCATCTGGCTGGTGATGGACCCCAGTGCCGCCCATGTCTCTTCTCTGAATGGTTCCGGCTCCACCGTCACTGCGGCCATCGGCTTCACGGCCGCGCCGCGCGTGGTGTACGGTGCAAGACCCTCCATCTCCGCCCGGCCGCTCCCCAGGCTGGCTACACGGGGTGCCGGTGATGGATTCCACGTGATGGTGGAGGGGGATATCTCGTTCGCCGATGCGGAGCGGGAACTGGTAAAGGCGGTAGTGGGAAAAACGTTCAAGCTGACGGCTCACGATGTGAAGGTTGTTTCGGCCTCGCTCTGGGGGGCGGGCGATCAGGTCGTGGTGCAGCTCGGGCTTTCCGAGGATATTCGCGGCACCATTTATTTCGTCGGCCGCCCTGCCTATGATCCCCGCACCAATATGCTGTATATCCGGGATCTCGATTACAGCCTGGAAACCAAGGCATCGCTCGCATCCGCTGCCGACTGGCTCAATCACGAGGGGTTCCGGCAGAGCATCGCGGAGCAGGCCCGCTGGCCGCTGGCCCAGCAGATCGGTGATGTGCAGAAGCGCCTGCAGGAGGCGATGAACCGGTCGTTCGGCCCGAATATCGCCGCGCGCGGCACGGTCAGTTCCATACGGCCGGTCGGTGTATATCTTACCGCCACCGGCCTGAAAGCCCGTGTTGCCGTGGATGGAGCGCTGCGGCTGGAAGTACGATAAATATGCCGGAAATGGAACCATCCATTTCACCCATCGGCCCCGCCCGGCCGGAATATTTCCCCCGATATCCCTTTCAACAGTCGATCAGGTCAACAGGGACCAATGTATTCTTTACGACGCAATCGTATCCCGGTGGCTGCCATCGGGATTTTCATGCTGTTTATCGCCGCCGCTGGCGCACATGCCCAGCGCCCATCCACGCCGCCGGCCAGGGGAGAGGCGGGCACGGCGCGGCATCTGGAAAGCATTCGCGATAATCCGCTTCTGCTCCGGGCATTTCTGAAGGAGATGCCGAAAGGGGGCGATCTGCATAATCATCTCTCCGGTGCCATCTACGCAGAAAGCTATATCCGGTGGGCCGCAGAGGCGGGGCTGTGCGTGGCGCCGGAGACCTTCGGGCTGGTAGAGTGCGGCGGGGCCGGCGCGGTTCCGGCCTCCAATGCCCTTACCGATCCCATACTCGCCCGGCAGATGATCGATGCATGGTCGATGCGCAACTGGGAGCTTTCCGGCCAGAGCGGGCACGATCATTTTTTCGATACGTTCGGAAAATTCGGCTGGGCTACCGTTGGAAGAACCGGGGATATGCTGGCGGAGGTTACCAGGCGGGGTGCCGGAAACGGCATAGGATATTATGAGCTGATGCTGACCCCGGACGGAGGGGCGGTCTCCCGTCTGGCGTCGCGGCTGGTATGGCGCAACGATTATCGTGCGATGCGGGATACGCTGCTGGCGCTCGGGCTGCGCGATTCCATCCGTGCGGGCATCACCATGCTGGACTCGGCGGAGCTGCGTATGCGGGCGCTCCTCGGCTGCGGCTCCACCGCCGGAGCGGAGGCGTGCTCCACGGTGATCCGGTATCTCTACCAGGTAGGGCGCGGAAATCCCTCTCCGGTGGTATTCGCACAGATCCTGGCGGGGTTCGAGATGGCGGAGATGGACCCCAGAGTGGTGGGATTCAATCTGGTGCAGCCGGAGGATTATCCGCTGCCGATGAGCGAATTCGATGCGCAGATGGAGATGATAACCATGCTCCGCCCTCTGTACACGGCCGCCCATATTTCGCTCCACGCAGGGGAATTTGCCTACGGCATGGTCCCGCCCGATTCCCTCTGCTGTCATATCCGGCGGTCAGTGGAGGCCGGGCATGCCGAGCGGATAGGGCATGGCGTATCGGTGATCTACGAGGATGATCCGTTCGGCTTGCTGAAGCTGATGGCCTCGCGTGATGTGCTTGTGGAGATATGCCTTACCAGCAATGATGTGATCCTCGGCGTCAAAGGAAAAAATCATCCCTTCAGCGTCTACCGCGATCAGGGCATATCCATGGCGCTCTGCACCGATGACGAGGGGGTCTCGCGTGGTGATATCACCCATGAATATATGCGGGCCGTTATGGAGCAGGGGGCCGATTATTCCCTGCTTAAACGGATGGCGCGCAACAGCCTGGAATATGCGTTCGTTCAGGGAAAAAGCATCTGGAAGGATCGCCGCACCTTTACGCTGGTGGATGAATGCCGTGGCAGCACCACCGGCGGCCCGGTGGCTCCGGCCTGCGAGCGCTATCTCCGGGATAATCCCAGGGCCATGCTGCAGTGGCGGCTGGAGCGGGAATTAACCGAGTTCGAGAGCCGATATTGATATGTCCGCTCCTGCCGGAGCTTCATCGTACCTGATAACCGTTCCTGTAATTCCCGTATCCCCATGCTTCCACAGAGTCTTCGTGAACAATTCGGCGAGATCGATATTTATCTGTTCGATCAGTTGCTTCGTGGCACGATCGTTCCGGGAATGAAGGTGCTCGATGCCGGATGCGGATATGGACGGAATCTGTTCTATCTGATGCGCGAAGGGTATGATGTCGCCGCCATCGATATCTCTGCGGATGCGGTGGAACGTACGCGGGCGCTTGCAGCGCGGCTGGCGCCATCGCTCCCGCCGGAGAATTTCCGGGCCGAGCCGGCGGAGCGGATCTCTTTTCCCGACGAGTCGTTCCATATCGTTCTCAGCATCGCCGTGCTCCATTTCGCCCGCAGCCAGGCCCATTTCGATGCCATGCTCGGGGAGATGTGGCGGGTGCTGAAGCCCGGCGGAACTCTCTTTGCACGGCTGGCTTCGTCCATCGGCATCGAGGAATATGTGCGGCCGCTGGGGGAGGGACGCTACGCCATCCCGGACGGCTCGGTACGTTTCCTTGCCAACGAGCCTATGCTGCTGGGGGCGGCCGAACGTCTCGGCGGGGTTCTTGCCGATCCTATCAAGACGGTGAACGTCGGGAACATCCGGTGCATGACCACGTGGTGCCTCAGGAAAATCTCCCCGGAGCATCGCTGAATTTCCGCTGCCGGAAATTCCCATTCGGGCACGAAGAAAATTCCATTCAATTATTCAACTCATAGCAATGCAGTACGTAAATCTTGGCCGCACCGGCCTGAAGGTCAGCCGGCTCTGCCTCGGCACCATGAATTTCGGGCCGTATACGCCGGAGCCGGAGAGCTTTACCATCATGGACCGGGCCCTGGAGCTTGGGATCAATTTCTTCGATACCGCCAATGTCTACGGCGGCGAGCTTGGAGCGGGCACCACCGAGGAGATCATCGGGCGCTGGCTGGCCCAGGGAGGGCGCCGCGACCAGATAGTGCTGGCAACGAAGGTCTTCGGAAAAATGGGGGAGGGGGTCAACGACCGCAAGCTCTCCGCCTATCATATCCGCCGCGCCTGCGAGGAGAGCCTCCGGCGCCTGAAGACCGATCATATCGATCTCTATCAGATGCATCATATCGACCGGGAGACTCCCTGGGAGGAGATCTGGCAGGCGATGGAGCAGCTTGTGCGCGAGGGGAAGGTGCTGTACGTGGGAAGCAGCAATTTTGCCGCATGGAATATCGTGCAGGCAAATTACATGGCCCGCGAACGCCATTTTCTCGGCCTCGTCTCCGAGCAGAGCATCTACAGCCTCCGCAACAGGCATATCGAGCTTGAGGTGATCCCCGCCTGCGGCGCGCTGGGCCTTGGGCTTATTCCCTGGAGCCCGCTTGGCGGAGGGCTGCTGGCCGGCGTGCTTGGCAGCGAGAATAATGGCGCGCGCCGGAATCGCGAGGGGCTTCAGGCCTCGGTGGAGCGGCTCCGCCCGCAGATCGAGCAGTACGAGGAATTCTGCCGCGAGATGGAGGGGCGCCCCGCCGATGTGGCTCTTGCCTGGACTCTCCAGAACCCCGTCGTCACCGCTCCTATCATCGGGCCTCGCACCCAGGAACAGCTGGAGCAGAATGTTGCCGCGCTCGACCTGAAATTCACCGCCGAGCAGCTGGAGCGTCTGGATACGATCTGGCCGGGGCCGGGAAATCAGGCGCCGGAAGCCTATGCCTGGTAACGCCGTTGACCGGAAACTGCGGACGTTCATGCCGGATTGGGATCAGCCAGTCCGGCATTTTTTTTTCGGATGCACTTCCGGCCGTTCTTCCATGACAACGGTCCCGGATAAGGGTAGGGAGGATGTTCGATGGGATATCGGCCCGCCGGGAATTAAAAAAGCTGAGAATTCTCTTGACCGTGTTCCCTCACGGATATATCTTTGGCGCCGCATTCCGAGTACCCCATTGTATCGGCTTTACCTGACTGCATTGGATATGCATTCCGGTACTTCAGATCGCTCGCGTGCAACCGGCCACTTAAGTACTTCAGAGAAAGTATTCCGAGATAACTACTGGTTCCCTGCTCCTCTCCGGAGCTTTCCTGCCTGCTATAGCCGGCAGGAGCGCAATCAATTCCCGGCACGCTTCAGCCGGGCGGCTGATTGTGTAGGGCGATTCGGTACCGGAATATCTTGATCCCAGTTACTTGGATGCACAGTTGTTCCGGCATGTTCCGCATGCCTGCTTACCACTGCGTGGCTTCTCTTTCTCTCCGGCAATACTATCTACAAGCTCTCCTGATTCATCAGGAGGAGAGGCATTCTCTATACTTCTGATATCCGGATACGATTCCGGCATATCTCCGCGCGCATATTCTGCGGGCGGGGCTGGAAGCTTCATGCATGCACTCTCCGAGCCGGCATGGGCATGTACCATGCTAGGCCGCTCCTTCAGGAGTGGCAGCGATGGTATTGCCTTTTTTGTTTAATGCCCATACAGGAGCCTTCATGAAATCTCTGCTACTGGCAATACTCTTCCTGTTCATGTCCGGATCGCTGTATGCTCAGGCACCGAGCCTCTGGAAGCATTTTCTGAGGCCCGATGTGGGCAGCGGATTCACGCTGTATTCGCTTGCCGATAGCGATACCGCTGCGGAGAACGATCCCGATTCGCGGCGAATCATGTTTCATGTGGGATCATCGGTTGGGCTGAATTTCCCCTTCTTCGAAATTGCCGATGATTTCACTGCCGGCTTGAGTCCTAATATCGGGTTTACGGTCGGTATCGGAAGCTTCCTTACAGCGGTTACCGTGGAAGCGCCCATCTATGCAACGCTGAAGTACAAGACCGATGCTACCTGGGCGGGCTCCAAATCGGTGGTGGGGGCAAGTGCCGGCATCGGCTATCAGCACACAGGGTATTTCCTCTTCGATTCCGGAACGCTGGTCGATTTCGGCATGCCCGCTTTTATGGCGGAGGTGAATTTCGGTAGAAAAAGAAGTACTCTTGGGCTGATTAAGATTCGTTATACCGCCACTATCGGATCGCATACCGAAATATTCCCTGCCGATAACGGGGGCCAGGAGGGACAGATCGTCTTCAGACAGTGGGGTCTCCACCTTCTGTTCACTCCAGCCTATTGAATCGCCACCGCGATGATGCGGGCCTCTGCACAATGGCGGCTCTTCCCGCCGCATGTGATGATACCTCCGCATAGCCGCTGCCAAAGGCAGGCAGAGGAGCAAACGCGTACTCCAGGGTACGGCCTTTTCTCCTGACCCGATTGACTGTGAACCTTATCTACCTACATACCTATAGCAATCCCGCGAGGCTATTCATGAGAGCATCTGCTACGCTTTTCTTCCTGTTCGCCGCAGCTTCCGCCGCAATGGCACAATCGGTAGGATGGGAGCTGAAACTCGAAACGGAAGTCTACCAGCCGACTCTTTCCCCGGATGGAAAACATCTTGTCTATTTCACCGATGATGATGCGGTGCTGGCTACCTGTGTCGAAACCAAGGGGGGAAAAAAGCTCTGGACCAGAGAACTGAAGGAGTTCGATCAGTACTCCATCGGCCGTTTCATCGGAAACGACACCTTCCTTCTGGGACAGGAAACCCGCTATGAGTTCCTCAATGTGAAGAGTGGCGCGGTTCTCAAAAGTCTTCCGATCGTTGGAGAATCGTGGGACGATCTTATTGTGCAGAACAAGGCCGAAGATGAGCACGATACCCTGAAGCCTTATTTCAAGAACTCCATCGGGGTTTTCTATTTCGATGATGGGATGCAGATCCTGGATCTTACCACCGCCTCCATCGTCCATCAGACCACCGAGTCGCCATCACGGATCAAGTACAAGATCTGGGACGATTTCCTTCTGATCAATCCTACCAGCGGTGCCGACAGTATCTATATCGTGGATACCAGGAAGAGCCGGCTGGTATATTCGGGATCGAAGGATGATAATGAGATCAACGAGAGCATCTATCAGCCCTTCGCCGTCAGCAACTCGGAAATCATCCTGTTCAACGAGGATAATACTGAAAGCGTCGACCTGCTGACCGGCAAGCAGAACTCCATTATCCAGGTCGATCCCGATGATCCCGAGTTTTACACTCCGGTCATCTTCAAAAAGGGGCTGTATCTGATGGTGAGCGATGATGGAATACAGAAGCTCTACCGGACGAAGGATGGCAAGCAGTTGTGGGAGACCGCCGAGGGGGAGATCCCCGGTATCGCAGAGCAGCTTATCGAGCTGCCGAACGACGAGGCCTTGCTGATGGCATACGAGCCCGGCGGAAAGATGGTCGTTCACAAGGTCAACGCCACTACCGGAAAGTCGCTCTGGAACAAGCCGCTTTTTGTTCAGAGAGGAGAACTGGAGACCGGCCATAAGCAGACCGGCAAGGTATGGGCGACCATCGGCAAAATTGCGCTGCATGTGTTGCTGGCACCCCGCGGTTCGATGACTACCAGCCGGTGGCGATCGGATGGAATGGGAGGCTATAGCTATAGCCCGCCTGAATTTTCCAGGGTGAGCCAGAGAGAAAAGGACCGGCATGTACGCCAGATGAATGACATGTATAATTCCTGGATCAATACCGAGAAGAGCAGCAACGGATACACCAGCCTTCTGGAGTCGAACGACAAGCAGGTAATTCTTGCGGTTGCCGGAAAGATCTATGTGCCCGGCGAGGAACGCTCCAGCAGATACAACGGGGAAGAGATAATCACCCTCAACCTCGCCGATGGCTCCGTCATCAACTCGACACCGTGCGAGATGCTTGCCCAATCCGAATCCGACGACTTCAATGCCTACAAGGATCTGAAGATCCAGCAGCTCGATTCAGCACGTGCGCTTATCGGCGTTCATGATGTGTATGTGCTTCATGGTGACGATGTGCAGAAATTCTCCTTCGGGGAGGAAGTGCTTTCGTTCATCATTGCCGGGAAGAACGAGATCACGGTTGTAGCCAATAATGATGATGAAAATTATGATTACTGGAGAATTGATGTATCAACGGTCCCGGCGAAGAAATATCTTCTGGCCCGTTCCACATACAACAATGTGGTATTCCATGACTCTGCCGATATCAGCACCATGCTGAAGATTACCGAAGAGGAGATCTCGGCCTATCCGCTGAAGGAGGGGGATGTCACCGATGCCAGCTTCGTTTCGCCGAAGTGGCGGCTGAGCGAGGATGATCTGGATAATCTTGAAGTGGGCGATCTCACCGAGGTGACCGACTCGTACGATATGCTGCAGGGGATCAGAATTATCGGCGGCGATGTGCTGCTGATGGGGGATAATGCTCTGGTGCATGTCTCGTCCGATGGCACCTGCCGCTGGTCGAGAGAGTGGATACCCAATAGAAAAGAGGTGAAGCTTGGCGTCACCAAGGTTGGCAATATGTTCATCTATTCCACCGACGGTACCACCACGGTGCTGAACGGAACCTGCCCGGGCTCCGCGCTCGGCTCCCACGATATCGATTTCGCCGATACGGAGGTTCTTACTTCCCAGGAGGAGGGCGTGGTGGTGATCGATAAGAATGACGGTGTTATCCGAGGATACAGCGTCCACTAATTATCGTTAGGGATAATTATCGAAACGGCCCCCGTGCTCTATCGCCGGGGGCCGTTGTTGTTTTCCTCGCCGGTCCTGATGCTTTTACTGCGGGGGAGAAGTACGGAGAAGAGAAAAAAGCGGGATGATCGCTTTCCTTCCTCCCGCTGCTAAAGCCGATGTAATTTAGAGCGCTCTCGTCAGGGCGTGACGCCGGGCAGGCGACACGAGAAAATCTCAGGAAACGTTCTCCCAGCTACGTAACTACAGCCGTCGTGGGCAGCGGACTATCAATTACGCCCCAAGAACCAATTCTCAACATCTCCTACTATCATGCTTCCTGCAACCGCAACCGATGCCGATCTTCTGCTCGAACTGATGGCCGAATATTATGCCTGTGACGGCCTTCATTTCAATCCGGTGCTGGCCCGGGGAGCGCTGGTGGAACTGCTGGCCGATGAGCGGCTGGGGCGGGCATGGCTGATCCGCGACGACCAGGCCGGCCCCGCATCCGTCGTGGGCTATATCTTCCTGACCTTCGGTTTCAGCCTGGAGTTCGGCGGACGTTTCGGTCTGGTGGACGAGCTGTATGTGCGGCCGGAATGCCGTGGCCGCGGGCTTGGCGCCGCCGCGCTTGCGCTTGCCGAGCGGACCGCCGCGCAGATGGGGTTCCGCGCCATCCGCCTGGAGGTGGAGCATGAGAACAGGAGGGCACAGGAGCTGTACGCGAGGATCGGGTTCAACGCACACCCGCGCGATCTGATGAGCAAATGGATTCCATCATCCCCTTCGGCAACCGCCGGCAAGGGCGCCGAGTGATCGCGCCGAGAAAACGCCGGACCGATGAGATCGTGGATCTCCGGGAGCCCGATCTCTCCCCGCCGGGAAGGGAACATCTCCGCCGGGGAGTCCTTCTTTTCAACAGCGGCTCCTACTGGCATGCGCACGAGGAGTGGGAATCGGCGTGGCTGATGATGCCGGAGGGGGAGGGAGGGGATGCGGAGATCATCCTGCGCGGGCTGATCCAGCTTGCCGCAGCGCTCCATCTGGAGGGGATAGGCCGGGAGGATGGCGCGGCCAGCAACTTCCGGAAGTCGGAGGAGAAGCTGGCCCTGGCCCCCGGACATTTCATGGGGCTCGATCTGGCGGCGCTGCGCTCCGGCGTGCTCCGCTACCGCAGCGGCGATGCCCCCCGGAATCCTCCCCGTATAGTTCTGCTCGGGAGCTGACCCGGCCGTACCTCGTGCCGGTTGGCCGGTACTCTGCCGTTCATCCCCCTTGCGGTTATCGGCGATTGCAGCAGCGGGCCCTGACGTTGTTAGGAGGTCTTACAATTTGCGCCGCATTTCCCGGTTATGTTTACCGGCTCCGCTCCGGGTGCCCGGCAGCGGCTTCCCGCCGGACGGGATAATCTCTGGAGTATCAATGAGCATCCTCACACTCGAAAACGTCAGTAAGAACTTCGGATTGAAACCCCTGTTCGAGGGAGCCTCGTTCGGCATCGAAGCGGGGGAGCGTGTTGCCCTGATCGGCCGGAACGGCTCCGGCAAGACCACCCTGTTGCGGGTGATCGCCGGGGAGGAGCCGCCGGGTTCCGGACGGGTGATGTTCTCGGGAAATCCCGTGGTGGGATATCTCTCGCAGAACCCTCAGTTCGATCCGGCGCAGACCGTGCTGGATGCCATCTTCTCGGCGGAGGATGCGGTGATGGGGCTGCTGCACGACTACGAGGACGTCTGCGCCCGCCTTGCCTCCGGCGGCGGTGATGATCCCGCACTGCTGGCAAGGGTCTCCGATCTCGCCGGAAAGCTCGAGGCCGCCGGCGCATGGGAACTGGAGACCAACGCCAAGATCGTTCTGGACCGCCTGGGCATCTCCGATACGGCCGCTCTGATGGGGAACCTCTCCGGAGGGCAGCGCAAGCGCGTGGCGATGGCCCATGCGCTCATCCGCCGTCCCGATCTCCTTATCCTTGATGAGCCCACCAACCATCTGGATGCCGAGACCATCTCCTGGCTGGAAACATATCTGGCCCGCTACTCCGGCGCGCTTCTTCTGGTCACCCACGATCGCTATTTCCTGGACCGCGTTACCAACCGGATCGTGGAGATAGACGAGGGGGCCGTGCAGACCTACGCCGGCAACTACAGCTACTATCTGGAGAAGAAGGAGGAGCAGGATGTGCGCGATGCCGCCGAATCGCGCAAGCGGGCCGCACTGCTGCGCCAGGAACTGGCATGGCTGAAGAAGGGCGCCAAGGCCCGCACCACCAAGCAGAAGGCACGCATCGACAGGGCCGAGGCGCTGATGGCCGCGCCCAAGGAGAAGCCGCGCGAGGAACTGGATATCGCGCTCGGCACGCGCCGCCTGGGGAGCAAGATTCTGGAGATGCACGATGTCTCCAAGTCATACGGCAGCAGGCAGCTTCTGGAGGATTTTACCTATATCCTGCAACGGGGCGATCGTGTGGGGATTATCGGGCCGAACGGGGCCGGCAAGACCACGCTGCTCGATATGGTGATGGGGAATGTGGAGCCGGACAGCGGGCGCATAGAGCTGGGGGAGACCGTGGTGCTGGGATATTACGATCAGGAGAGCCGCGCGCTTGCCGATGACCAGAGGGTGATAGAATATATCCGGGAGACCGCCGAGAACGTCCGTATGGCCGATGGCTCGGTTATCACCGCAAGCCAGATGCTGGAGCGCGTCCTGTTTACCCCCGCCATGCAGTATGCGCCGGTGGGGCGCCTTTCCGGCGGGGAGCGGCGGCGGTTGTATCTGCTGCGCATTCTGATGACCGCCCCCAACCTCCTTGTGCTGGATGAGCCCACCAACGACCTCGATATCGATACGCTGGTGGCGCTGGAGGAATATCTCGACCATTTCGACGGATGCCTGATCGTGGTCAGCCACGACCGCTATTTCCTGGACCGCACGGTCGATCATCTCTTCCGGTTCGAAGGGGAGGGGCGCATCCGCGAATATCCCGGCAACTACAGCGCGTTCCTGGAGATACGGGAACGCGAAGCTGCGCAGGCCGCCGCCGAAGGGCGCCCGCAGGAGAAGAAGGCCGATGCCAGAGCCGAGCAGGGAGGAGCGCCGAAAAGGAAGCTCAGCTACAAGGAGCGCCAGGAACTGGAACGCCTGGAGAAGGGGATAGAAGCCGCCGAGGAACGCAAGGGGGAGATAGAGGCGAAGCTGGCGGAGGTGGCCGGAAATTACGGGGCCGCGCAGGGGCTTATCAAGGAGCTGGAGGAACTGAGCGGGAAGATCGAACGGGATATGGAACGCTGGTCGGAGCTGGCGGAATTCGCCTGAAAAGGGAGATGCCAGGCCCTGGGCATACCTTATATAGGAGAGAATATATAAAAGGCCGCTCCATAGCTGAGCGGCCCCAGGTGCTCCTCCCGGCAGAAGTTCCGCCGGAGGCTGCGGAGACGCCACGAGCGCAATGAAGGTGGATGGGATCTCATCCTTTTTCTTTGCGCTCCTCCGCGCCTTCGCATTATGCATGCACTCCGGATGAAATCCCCGGGTATATAAAGCGCCTGGAAAAATTATTCTCTGGGATTTTGCCGCCGTTCAACGGCATTTCTATTTTCGGGCCCGGAGTTTTTTCTGCTGCCGCCACACCGCTCTTGAGCACATTTTCGAGACTACCCGATCGTAAGTTCGTACTCTCTTTTCGAGTAAGGCTCGGAATCATATGCCAACGATGGTTCCGATTGTGAACAGGACTCTCGTACCGATGTAATGGTGTAGGAAAAGAGGCCCGTAACGGGCCGGCGCGCAGGGAAAACGAGGGGGATGGCATGCTGACGGCAACCTGCCATCCCTCTCACGCGCTCCATCACGAGCGCTCCGTTCCCGTATAGTTCTTCGCAGAGACTCATCACCAATATACCATCCCCCCGGATCGGTAGGATTTGAAACGCTCCGCACCCGCATGGGGCGGGGCGCCGATGCCGTGCGTTCCGTCGTGTTCCCGCATTCCCCGGACCCTCCCGTGACGGCATCCGCGGCACCCGCAGCGCGAGGCAGGTATCGTGCATGCCCTGAAATGAGCGTACGAGAAAACATCATGGAAAAAATACGGATCGAATTGGCCGTTACCCCGGATCAAAAGATCTATCACACACACGCAGGAGTATCTACAAGCATGGCGAACATCAAAGGTATCGCTACGAAAGTTCTGACGATGATGAGTGCGGGAGCATTATTCTGCGCCGCCGCAACCGATGCGGCCTACGGGCAGTTCCAATCGGTGTTCGGCGGTGCCGGAACCGAAACCTCCAATGGGGGAATTATCCAGGCGAGCGACGGTGATTTCGTGGCCGTCGGGTATTCCACAAGCTCCTCGGCCGATGGGGATGTCTATGTGGTGAAGTCGAATCGTTGCGGCGATCAGACGTGGGCATATTCCTATAATATCAGCGGCACCGATTATGGCGTCAAGATCCGCCAGACCGCCGATGACGGCTATATCATAGCCGGGCAGACCTCCAACGAAAATCATTGCTGCACCCGCCGCGATGCGTTCCTGATGAAGCTCCGGTCCGATGGCGCGGTGCAGTGGACCAAGACCTACGGCGGCACCCAGGACGATATCGCTCTGGATGTGATGGTGGTTCCCGACGGATATATCTTCGCCGGTACCACCGCAAGCGCCGGCGCGGGCGATTACGATGGATGGATCACCCGCACCGACCTGAATGGCGCCATCGTCTGGAGCCGCGTATATGGCGGTGCCAATGACGATGGGTTCAGATCGCTCGATATCGCATGCAGCGGTGATATCGTCGTTGCCGGTTATACCAGAAGCCACAGCACCACGGGGGATTACGACGTCTATGCCGCCAAGGTAACCGCTGCCGCCGGTGCCATCGTCTGGAGCCATCACCACGGCGGGCCGAACAACGAGCAGGCGCGTTCCATCGTGGCCTACGGCACCGATATCCTCTATATCGCCGGGTCCGCCGATGTTACCAACGGTGGTACCAAGGGCTATATCCTGAAGCTCCGCTGCGCCGGTGGCGAGACCATCGCCGATATCACCTACGATGCAAACGGCACCATCAACGAAGACCAGTACACCGAGATCAAGGTGCTTCCCACAGGAAATCTCATCCTGAGCGGCTTCACCATCCAGCCGGCGAACGGGTTCGGCAGCTACGAGGCATGGCTTACCGAGATCGACCAGAATTTCGGTCCCAGGTGGAGCCATATCTATGGCGGCACCCGTCCGGACTGGGGCTGGTCGGTGGCCGTGGTCAATCCGCAGTCGGCGCAGCATTCGCTTATCATGGCGGGAACCACCGAGAGCTTCGGGGTGGCCGCCAGCGATCTGTACGAGGTCTTCACCGATATCAACGGGCGCTCCGGCTGCAACGAGGCCCGGGTGCTGCTTACCAGAACCTTCCCCGGTTTCCAGGCGCAGGATCTCCGCAGCGGCAATCCGCTGGTCTGGATGGAGTGCGATGCCAGAACCACCAGGCTGGCGAGCGAGCGCTACAGCCGCCTGTGCAGCCCGTGCCCTCCTCCCTCGCTGGATGGTGGCAGGGACTTGGATCTCGGCAGCACCGCTCCGGCGATCCGGAGCGGCGATGCGGTTGCGCTGCGCCAGGAGCTGGTGCGGTAGATGATGCCCTGCCGGCCGTCAGCCACCACTTCAAGGATGGCCGGCATATATCCGGGATGCTCTCGAACGAGGGCATCCCGGGTCGGTTTATAGGGATATTCCACCACTTCCGGCAATGGCCCGCCTTCGTACGGGGGGTACACAAAGATGTACTGTCTGTACCCCCTATGGGGGGGATAACTTCGGGGCATCAATCAGGCCGTACAATTCATTGGCGGAGCGTCTCCGGCGGAACCCCTATCGGTTCCTCCCGGCGCGTTCCCGGCCCTCACGGCGCGCGATACTGCCATACCGCAGGCAGATTCCAACCGACCTCGTGTACCGTGAGCCTTTCATATTTCAGCCGGTTGTTGGGCGTTTCGCACGGTGGAAGGGCCGGTTCCGGCATCTCCACCGATATCACTTCGGTTTACCGTGCCGGCGTGGCCGTAGCTCATGTTAGGGACATCATGAGGGATGGGCATGGCTGGCTGCATATACCGTAAACACACTTAATCAACACACACCAACCCTACAGGGTACCTTAATGAGTCCAACGAAGAAGTACGCTTCCGGCCTCATGCTCTGTGCGGGACTAGCGATGTCGATTGCCACGGCTGTGCAGGCACAGCCGGTATTTCAATCGATATTCCCACCAGGGCTCAAGCATGATGCGGCCCGTGGCGGAGTTCTGCACACCGGGGATGGTGGATCTATTACGGTCGGGCAGAGCGAGTCATTCGGCTCGGGAAGCTCGGACGTTTATGTGATAAAGACCGACGAGTGCGGCTTTCTCCAGTGGTCCACCACTTATGATCTCGGGGGCTATGATGTCGGGCGAAAGATCAGAGCAACGGATAACGGCGGATATATCATTGTCGGGAGCACCGAAAACACAAATAACTGCTGCTCGCGCAACGATATTTTCCTCCTGGAAATCGATGCTAAAGGCGGAGTAGTCTGGGCCAAGACCTACGGCGGTGCATACACCGACGATGGTTACGACGTCCAGTCCTATTTCGGTAAAGGCTATGTGGTTGCCGGATCGACATCCAGCTATGGGTTCGGCAAAGTCAATGGCTATCTCATGATGACCGACCTGAATGGAGACGTCCAGTGGGCGCGCTCCTACGGCGGTGATCGCGTGGAGGAGTTCTTCAGCTGTGCGGTGATTCCCCAGGGGGACATCTGGGCCACCGGCTATAGCGAGAGCTACACCAAAGATTCCGATATCTGGCTTGTCCGCACGGACGGCAATGGAATAGTCGGTAATAACCAGGCGCACATCTATCCGAGCCCCGGCCAGGATCAGGGACGCTGCGTTATTTCCGTGAATAAAGATGAGGCAGTTGTCGCCGGGTTCATCTCGGCCGCAACCGGTACGCAGGACGGCTATCTGCTCTGGACCGATGGGGTAGGGACACCCCTGGGACAGCGGGCATATGCCGAAGCGTATGAGAAATTCGACGACCAGCTCGCCGAAGTGCGCGAGACCCCGTATGGAAGCTTCATCGTCACGGGCTTCCTCACCAACGCTCCGGGCGGCTTCGGCGGCCAGGATCTCTATCTCTCCGAGGTCGAGGGGAACAACAATCCCTATAACCTGGGGATCATGTGGTCCAGCGTTCATGGCAGCAAAGGTGACGAGCAGGGCTACTCGGTCGATTACGCACCGGGCAGCAAATATGCTCGTTATACCGCCGCCGGCTTCACCAACACCTTCAGCGGCACCGAGGATGTCTATCTGATCCGTGCCGAGGAGTATGGGAAGAGCGGTTGCTATGACTCGCAGCCCAAAGTGCAGGAGCTTTATACCAAACTGTATAACAAAGACTTCGATCTGCTGACCCCGCACGCAGTTTCCTACTGCGCAACGAAAGTTCCCTACCTGTATCACAAGGAAGGGAAAGTTCTTTGCACCACGTGCAAATCCGCCATGCCGGGAACGAATGATCCGAATTTGGGATATTCGGATCATGATATCATCGGCGATGACGTGACGGTGGGTGTCAATCAGAATATCCATGATGCGCAGCCGGCCTCGGGACAGGTCCGCGAGCGTCTGGATCGCTGAGATACCAGATCACGAGTTTTCTCGTACGAGGGACGCTACTGCGTCCCTCTTTTTTTTATGGTAATTATCGCCGGATTTTTTTTTGTGCATGCGAAATTGCCGGTAATTCCCGGAAAATTCCCCGAGGGCCGCCACGGAGGGCCGGCAGCCGCTACGGGCGGCGGGCTGAGCCCCGGCCCCTGCAGCGAAAATCCGTAATCGCGAACGGCAATCTCCGGGGGGTACACAAAGATGTACTGCCCGAAAATGCGCCATCGCCATATCTTCGTACGATCACATCTAACCTCCCCCGAACCTTAATCGATGTAATTCATCCTGGCATTTTTTCTTTCACGTACACCGCGCTCATGCTGGAACACGCATGCGGGCCGTGAGATATCGTGCCATTACCTCTGGATCAACCGATCACAACATCAACAGGAGATCAATGATGAGTGAAGTACGGAAAACGTTCGCGGGGCTTATGCTCTGCGCGGGATTGTCGCTGTCGCTAACCGCCGGTGCGTCCGCGCAGGCTCTCTATCAGTCGATTTTTCCAGCGACATCGGGGAGCGATGCCGCCCGTGGCGGAGTGCTTCTGCTGGAGGACGGCGGCACCATCTCGGTAGGGGAGTCGCAGGCGTTCAATGCGTTCGGCATCTACGATGTCTACGTCACCAAGACCAACCGCTGCGGCCAGCTTGAATGGGCCACCACCTACGATATCGGCGGGAACGATCATGGCAGGAAGATCCGCCAGACCGAGGATGGAGGCTATATCATCGTGGGCTCCACCGAGAACGCCAACAGTTGCTGCAACGCTCCCAGCCTCTCGGCGGATCGTCCCCAGAACGACATCTTCCTGATGAAGATCGACGCCCGTGGCGGCGTGCAGTGGACCAAGACCTACGGCGGCCTTGCAAACGACGAGGGGAACGACGTGCAGATCTACACCGACGGCGGATACATCGTTGCCGGCTCCACCCAGAGCTACGGCCTCGGCAGGGTGTCGGGATTTCTGATCCGGACCAATATCGTCGGTGATGTGCAGTGGAGCCGCCCCTACGGCGAGAGCTCCGAGACGTTCAGCAGTTGCGCGGTGGAACCGGCCAGCGGCGATATCGTGGCCGTGGGAACCTCCGCCGGAAGGCTGACCCGCACCACCAATATGTTCGCCGTGCGCGTTGATGCGGGGGGCAATCTGGGCTGGGCCAGGGAGTATCTGTATCGCAGGGGAGGGGCGGCCCGCTCGGTGATCTCGTCGATCAAGGGGACGTTCGTGATCGGTGGCTATATCAATTCCGCCGAGGCCCGCAATCGCGATGGCTATCTGCTTCGTATCGACGCACTGGGCAACCCGATGGCCGACAGGGCCTTCGGCGAGGCGTTCCAGGTCGGCGACGACGAGATCGCCGAGGTGCGGGAGGTGCCGGAGTTCGATTACATGCTGGTGTTCACCGGCTATCTCACCAATGCTCCGGGAGGCTTCGGCGGCCGCGATATGCTGCTCGGGGAGGTCGATATCGACTTCAACCCCATCTCCTACAATGTCTATGGCGGAGCCGGTGATGACGAAGGATATTCCGTCTCCTACTTCTTCCGGGAGCTCAGCCGCCGCCAGTTCCTCGCCATCAACGGCGTTACCAACAGCTTTGCCCGTGCCGGCGAGGATCTCTATCTGGTATCGGCCACCCTTCAGGGAGGGGGAAGCGCCTGCAACACCGCCGGTGTGAAGGTTGAGGATTACCAGGTCGGTGCCGAGTCCCGCGAGCTGAGTTTCTGCACCCCGCTGGTGCTGAACCAGTGCGCCGCGCGCGTGACCGCCCTGTACAACGATGGCTACAGAAGCCTCTGCACCACCTGCCGGTTCGATCTGGAGAGCCCTCTGGAGGATGAGGAGCCGCAGGGTGATATCCCCGATCTGGGGCGCGCTCTGCCGTCCCCCTCCGGGACCACTGCCGGCGAGGCGCTCCTGACCCGGTAGGATGAATCTTTTCCGGATGGTTATCCGGGACGACCTTACAATGGGATATCGCATCTGCGGTATCCCATTTTATATATGTATGCCCCTCTCCGCAAGGCTGGTGAGAAGGGGGTAATTCAACCAGCCGGGCGCCCGTGGGCAGGGCCGTGCTCTACTGGTATATTCCGGCACTATTATTTAGGGCGGTGGCCGTATGGATGTGGTGATATTGTTATCGAAAGTGAACGAAAAAAATACACTGTCCAGTATTTGAACACATCGCCACTTTTACTATACTTGCACCCGCGAGGTCGCATCAGTTCAGCATGCAAGAGGTCCAAATGCAGTCCAGAACTGTGACACCATACTCTACCCCTGTTCCGAGGGGCCTTTCTCGTACGACGTTCCTCTCTCCCCCGAACGTGCCGGACATCTTGTAGACTCACAACCGATGCCATTCAGTTTGCAGGCGAAGGTCCTTTTTCGTCGTGTGAACGCAGCCGAAATCCGGAACTGACTGCCTTTCCCGAAGTCCATCGGGATCGTCTTCTGTTGGTTCCGTTCCCTCTTCTCAATGCATATCCGTGAATTCATCTCACCGGTCCCTCGTGGTGATATGGTCGCATTTGATATCCGCATCTATCAGGGATAAGGATGGAGAACGACACCAGCATACATCGAGAGCTGCTGAGCGGTCCCTCGATATTTCATATGGATACTCCGTTACAGCTGCCGGGCGATCCCCCGCTCGAACATCGTTATGACGAGCTGGATCGTGTAGCGAAATTTCTTGATGAAACCCCCGATCCGATCCTGAAGATCGCCAGGAGAGGGGCGATCACCTATGCCAATCCGAGCGGGCTGGCACTGCTCCGGCTATGGCAGCGGGCCGGCGCCGAGGTGGATGTGCCGGCACCGGGGGATCTGGTGGAGCTGGCGCTGGAGTCCGGGGCACGCCTGGATCGCGAGGTGAAATTCGACGGACGGATCTATTTCCTGGCGATCATCCCGAGCGTCGAATCCGGTACCGCCTACGTCTACGGCCGCGATATCACCGAAAAACGTCATATCGATGATGCGCTCAAGCGCCGCGATGCCATCCTCCAGGCGGTGGCTGTCTCGGCCGAGCGATTCCTCGGCGCCGGCGACTGGCAGGCGCATATCGCCGAGGTGCTCCAGCATCTGGGCACCGCCACCGGGGCAAGCCGGATCTATATCTACGCCAACGCCACCGTGGCCGGGGGAGAGCGGGTGCTGGAGATGCGCCACGAGTGGATGGCCGATACCAGTTCCCCCTGCGAAAAACCGATTACCTCTCTCTCGCTGAAGGAGATAGGGCTGGCGCGCTGGGAGGAGGTGCTGGAGCAGGGCTATATCATTAGCGGCTCCATCAATTCCTTTCCCCCCGGCGAGCGCGCGGTGCTGGAACTCTGGCAGACCCGCACCATCGTCATCATCCCGATCTTCATCGGCGACCAGTGGTGGGGAACCATCAGCTTCGATGAATGCCTGAGCGACCGGGAGTGGGACCCGCGCGAGGTGGAGGCGCTGAAGGCCGCCACCCGCATCCTGAGCTCGGCCATCCAGCACACGCGGGTGCAGGTCGATCTCCAGCAGCAGAAGGAGTTCACCCGCCTGGTGATCGATACCGATCCCAATCTGATCTATGTGAAGGATGCCTCGGGACGCTTCGTGCTCGCCAATCAGGCCACCTCCGATCTGTATGGCGTCAACGCCGATGAGATCGTCGGGCTGAACAACTGGAACCTGCATAGCGTCCCCGAGGAGGTGATGACCTATCAGGAGAGCGACCGGGAGGTGCTGCGCTCGCGTACCGCCATCGCCGTGCGCGAGCAGTATACCCGCCCGGATGGCCGCGTCCTCTGGTTCGAGACCGTCAAGAAGCCGCTGGTGCAGCCGGATGGCGTGGTGCATGTGCTCGGCATCTCCAACGATATCACCGAACGGCGCCGTGCCGAGCTGGTGCTGCGCAACCGGGAACACCAGCAGGGAGCCGTGGCGAAGCTGGGGCTTCATGCCCTCGCCGGCGAGGGGGTTACCGCGCTGATGGATCGCGCGCTCGGCATGCTCCGGGAGATGCTGGGAGTGGATCTGGCCGGTATCTGGGAGGTGAGCAACGACGGCAGCTCGGTAAGCCTCTGCACGGGCCTGGGATGGAAGAAGAATGTTCTGGGAGAATGGAGCGTCATCCGGGAAACCCGTTCCCCGATGGAGTTCGTGCTCCAGGTGAAGGTGCCGGTGATCGTGGACGACTGGGCGCAGGAGCCGCGGTTCGTACAGCCGCCGGTCATCGCCGATCATGATATCCGCAGCGGGATCTACGTGCTGATCCACGGCAAGAACCAGCCGCTCGGGGTGATGTCCGCCTATACCACGGTGCTCAGAAGCTTTACCGAGGACGACGTCAATTTCATGCAGGCGGTGGCTAACGTGCTGGCCTACGCTATCGAGTGGAAGGAATCGGAGAAGGCGCTGCGCGAAAGCGAGGGGCGCTACAGGATCGTTGCCGAGACCGCCACCGATGCCATCCTGACGGTGGATCAGGATAACAGGATAATATTCGCCAATCATTCGGCGGAGGCCATATTCGGCTATACCACGCCGGAAATACTCTGGCAGGATCTACGTATGCTGGTTTCCGATTCGATAGAACAGATACGCCACAAGGCGGGGCAGAACGGGGTTGCCCAGGAAGGTGCCGCGCAGAATAGCGCCTCTCAGGAGGGTGCCTCCCAGGATGGCACGGCGCAGGAAGGGGAGCGCTCCAACTGCCGGTCGGTGGAGTTGCAGGGGCTGCATAAAAATGGCGGCGCGCTGCCGATAGAAGTATCGGTGGGAGAATTCTCCAAAAATGGACGCCGCTATTTTACCTGCATTATTCGCGATATCACCGAACGGAAACACGCCGCTGAAAACATAAGCAAGTTGAACGACGAGCTGCGCCGCGCAAACGAGCTTCTGACGATCGAGCGGGATCATGAGAAGGAACATGTGGCGATGCTGGAGGAGCTTAATCTGATGAAGAGCGAATTCGTATCGAGCGTCTCGCACGAGCTGCGTACGCCGCTGGCCTCCATCATCGGATTTGCGCAGACCATCCTGATAGATCCGGAGCTTCCCTCCGGAATGCAGCAGGAATTTCTCCAGATTATTCTGGAGGAGGGGAAGCGCCTTGCCAAACTTATCAACGATCTTCTCGATCTGGCACGCATCGAGAATGGCCGGGTGATCCTCGAAAATGTCGAGGCCGATGTCGTGCCGCTTGTACAAAAAGCCGCCCAGTCGATCATCATGCAGGCCGACGCAAAGTCGATAGCCGTCAGCACGGATTTCGGCGAGGATTCCATAGTGGCGGTTTTCGATATCGACCGCATGATGCAGGTGATGATAAACCTGCTGAGCAACGCCGTCAAGTTTACGCCCGACGGCGGAAAAGTGGAGGTCAGAGCGCGAGTGGAGGGGGGGGACGTCGTCATCGACGTCGCCGATACGGGGTTGGGTATTCCCGCCGATGACATCCCGCGTCTGTTCGAGAAATTCTTCAGAGTTCACCGTCCCGGATTGGATATTCGCGGAACCGGGCTTGGCCTTGCCATCGCCAGGCACGCCGTGGAGCTTCAGCGCGGGACACTCACAGTCCAGAGTGAGGAGAACAATGGGTCCATATTCACTATCCGTTTTCCACAGCGATGAACCAGAAACTACAGGTGCTGGTGGTTGAGGATGAGCCGAACATGCAGGTCCTGTTGCGCCATGTCCTCTCCCGTGCGGGATACGAAATCACGCTTGCACCTGATGGCCCGAATGCAAAAGAGCTGCTGATGAGCAGAAAATTCGATCTGATCTGTTCCGATGTGATGATGTCGGGGATCGATGGAATTCAGCTCTGCACATGGGTCAACCAGCAGGAGGCTCTGCGTGATATCCCTTTTGTGATCCTGTCGTCCAGGGCACAGCACGGGGAACGAGAACTTGGCATGCAGGCCGGTGCTAACGCTTATCTGACGAAACCATTCGATATTCAGGAACTGATAGCCACATTACAATCGGTCCTCCTGCCAGGGGCTCGTATACAGGCGGCTTGAACGTTATTCAACGGAAATTATCATGAATGACAAACTTGTTTTCGTCGTTGACGACGAAGAAAACGTTCGTCGGCTGCTGGAGTACTGGCTGAAGAACAAATGGGGCTACCGTCTTCGGCTTTTTACCAACGGCGAACAGTGCATCGAAGCGCTCGACGAGGCGCCTGATCTCGTCATCCTTGATATCATGCTGCCGGGCATCAGCGGCATTGATACGCTGAAAAAGATAAAGGAGCGATATCCCGAACTGCCGGTCATCATGCTCTCGGCGCAGGGACGTATCGAGGTGGCCGTGGAGGCTATCAAGCTGGGGGCGATCGATTATTTCCCGAAGTCGATCGATTTCCCGAAGCTGGAGATCGCCGTGCGCAACGGCCTTCAGATGCATGATCTGGCCCGCGAGGTGGTGCGCCTTCGCGAGAGCGTCAAACAGACTGGCAGCTTCGCCAATATCGTTACCAACGACGGCGCCATGCAGGAGGTGCTCCGCCTGGTGCACAAGGCCAAGGATAGCGATATCTCCGTGCTCGTGCAGGGGGAGAGCGGAACCGGCAAGGAACTGATCGCCCGCGCCATCCATTTCAACGGCAAGCGCCAGGCAGGCCCGTTCGTGGCGGTCAACTGCGCGGCCATCCCGCGCGAGCTGCTGGAGAGCGAGATGTTCGGCCATGAAAAGGGATCGTTCACCGGAGCGCACCAGCGCAAGATCGGGAAGTTCGAGCAGGCCCACGGCGGCACCATCTTCCTGGACGAGATCGGCGAACTGGATATGAACCTCCAGGCCAAGCTCCTGCGCGCAATCCAGACGCGCCAGTTCGAGCGTGTGGGCGGAAGCGAGGTGCTGAAGGTGGATGTGCGTATCGTCTCGGCCACGCACAAGGATCTGCTCCATGCCTCGCAGGAGCGGGAGTTCCGCGAGGATCTTTATTATCGTCTGGCGTCGTTCCCGATCATGCTCCCGCCGCTTCGCGCCCGCAAGGGGGATATCCTGATTCTTGCGGAGCATTTCCTCTCCCGCTTCAATCACGAGCAGGGCAAGAGGGTCAACGCGTTCGCCCGCAAGGGGCTGAAGATGCTCTCGGATTACCCCTGGCCCGGCAATATCCGCGAGCTGGAAAGCGCCATCGAACGGGCCGTGCTCCTGGCCGACGGCGATGTCATCACCGAGCACGATCTGCCGCTGGCAATGCAGGCCTTTGCCGCCGGCGACGATGTGGCCGTGCCGGTGCCGTCGATCTTCGATCGCCAGGATAGCATCATCCCGCTGGAATCGCTGAAGGAGCAGGCGGTGAAACATGCGCTCAAGGTGACCGAGGGGAACGTGCTGGAGGCCGCGCGCAAACTCCAGATAAGCCGCTCCACGATCTACGAGCTGATGAAGAAGTTCGAGATCCATACCTGATCCGGGCCGTATCCCGCCAGCCCAGCCCATTCTCCGGCCCGATGCCCCCTGTGGTGTCGGGCCGGTCTGCGTTACGATGAGGGACGTTCGCGGTAGGGGAGATTGAAGAGATTCTCGATTGAGATTACAGAGATTCAGAGAACTGCGTGGAGTTCGGCTCCGTGCGAGATGGCGGCAGGCACGGTCGCGGAGTGAAACTCCGCAACAACGGAGGAGAGATTTTCGATTGGAGGGAATTTTACTCAGTTGAGCTACCATCCCCCTGGTGATGGCCCCCGGAGGGGGCACCCGTTTGTAGAACGAGAGCGTTTCAGGATGACGAAGCTCCGGAGGAGCGGCCCATTCCTGCGCTGCCAGTGGCTCAATCCAATTGAAATTCGTTCCAAGAGTTCAGAGAGCTGTTCTCGCGGAGTCTGACTCAGTGCAAGGTGGCGGCAGGCAGGGTCGCGGCGTCAACCTCCGCAACAACGAAGCACTACGTTCCAATCGCTACCCTCTACTACCTCCCCGATAATTTTCCGCCCCACCCGGCACGAGGCCGAATGGGGCGGAGCCCAGGTGCGTGTGTCCGTACGCAGCCTGCGTACACGGGGGGAACTTGTTATCTGGCGCAGCGGCGGAGCACCGCGGCCGGCAGATGCTCGTCGTCGGGGCGCACCGTTACGCGCACTTCCGATGCGGGCGGGCAGAGACGGCGGGAGGCGAGCTGGTTCTCATCGAACACCATCCGGTATTCTCCGGCCGAGACGCCGGGGATGAAGACCGTGCCGTCGGAGAAGATCTCCCCCTCGTAGGAGGCATCGCTCCTGTCGGAGACCAGCCGTACCTGAAGCCCGTTGACGAACGCCGGGGCGTCCTTGATCTCCCCGTTGTCGTCGATCTGGCAGACGCCCGTCAGATCGAACCCGGGGGCCACCGGGATCTCCACCACCTGCACGCCGCTCGGCAGCGTATAGATATCGAACTGTGAACGGCTGGGGAAGAGCCCCTCCGAGCCGTAGCTCCAGCGATCCACCGTCAGCCTGCACTGCCGGTTGGCCGGGAGCGACCGGAACATGCCGTCGTCGGTGGCAAGCTCGGTGCCGCCGATATCCAGCCATGCGTTCGGTGCGTCCATCTCCTCCTCGTCCGGATCGCGCACGCCGTTCTGGTTGCGATCGTGGAATGCCTCGATCAGCAGCGCCGACTGTCCCACCGCCGACTCCGAGAAGAGCGTCAGGCCGCGTCCGGAGACCAGCGCGCTTCCCTGCGCCAGCGTGGCGGCGCTGAACGTGCCCCCTGCATAGCTGGCAAGGGCCGTGGCGCGGAACGGGTGCAGATCCACCGAGAACTGCGCCTGCACGATGCCGCGCGTCCACTGCAACGACGGCACGCTGTAGCCGATGTTCACGCCGAGATATCTGTTGAGCCGGTAGTAGGCCGACATGCTCAGCTCCTGCATGTTCCGCTGCAGATGATCGTAGCGTCCGTAGCCGGTGATGAAGATCCCGCCGAACGGCACCGCCGTCAACTGCAACGAACTGGTGATGGAGCGGCCGGCGCCGAAGATCGCATCGAGCGAGCCGGGCTCGATTTCGCCGACCGAGTTCGCATTGTTCCAGGAGAAGCGCGTGGAGCCGATGAAGCCGATGCCGAGGGCATAGCCGGAGATCTGCGGTTCCACCTCGTAGGCGTCCATCCCGTTGCGGCGCGAGTAGCGGGCACCGCCGCCGAAGGAGACCGGGCCCACCGGAAGGTTCGCATGCAGTCTGGTGGTAAAGGTCTTCTGCGCTATCGAAAGGGAATCCAGCGTCAGGTTCAGCATCGTGTTGTTCGGGAGGATCGTATAGAATCCGCCGCTGATGAGGTTCGACCGGAGCTGGTAGCGGGTGCTTACCGTGGTGGAGCCTCCCAGCCAGAGCGCCGCAAACGCCGAGGGGGCTATGCTGTCGGTATTCCACTGGCTGTAGCTCGGGGCCGCGTAGCGTGCCTCCGCCCCGAGCGTCAGACGATCGAAGACTCCCACGCCCAGGCGTGCGCGCCCCTTTGCGCTGGAGTTGGTGACCAGGCTGTCGGCGCCGAACTCCAGCGCGTACTCCATCTCTCCGCTCGGGATCATCTCCTGGTTGAGCTGCATCCGGTGCTGGCGTATCTCGGTTTCGCCGTACGGTCCCACCGCGCGCGTGACGCGGTCCACCGTGCCGTAGCCCATCGGGATATTGAAGCTATAGCGTCCGGTGCTGTCGGCGCGGGTGACATCGGCAAGCTGGTTTGCATCGTACAGCTCGATGGTCCATCCCGGCTGGCTCTGCCCGACAAGCGTATAGGTGCCGTAGCCGGTGCGGGGGGTGAGCGGCGCATTGGTGATCTCCACGCCGTGCACGCGGTCCTGCGCCAGCAGAAACGTTCCCAGGCGGACCCTGGATACCAGCGGGGATGTGGGGGACTGGAACATCCAGCTTGCACCCTCCACACTGAAGTTGGCGCTGGTGCCGGAGATGCTGTGGTTCTGGAAGGCGCCCACCGCATCCACCTGCAAGGTGCCGTACAGCAGCTGCTGCCCCAGGCTGAGGGTGGTTACCGAAGAGCGGGAATCGCCCGAGTTGAAATTTGTTGCCAGCCCCCAGTTCAGGCTGATGCCGCTGAAGAGTTGCCGGGTGATCGTGATCGCTCCCAGAGCGCCGGGTGCCGGAAGTCCGGTTCCCAGAGCGCCGTAGCGTCCCTGGCTCCGCTGCCACTGCACCACCGGCAGCTTCTCCTCCGGCGTGATCCTGAGCTTCAGATTCTGCGCATCGTAATAGGCGGTGATGCCGAGGATGCGGGCCAGCGCCCCCTGCTCGATATAGATCTGATCGTCCACCACGCGAAACGCCGTGGGGGAAAGCTCGATGGTATCGTGGCTTCCGCGTGCGATGTTGGTGGTGCGGGAGATCTCCAGGGTATCGGTTCCCGGGATCATCGCGGTCATGGTCGTAAGATCGTCCGATACCTCGCTCCTGACATGAAGCAGGTCGCAGAAGGAGGTGAACGGCAGGAAGAGGGTATCTCCCATGAAGCGCGCCAGGAAATCGTTCGAGACGATGCCGGAGACCTCGATCCGCACCAGTCCCTCCTCCGAGGGGAGAAGGGTCTCGTAATCGATGATCCCTTCCGGCTCGTACGGGGTTGCCAGTGCCGGGAGGGTTGCCGGCGCCAGCATCAGGAGAAGCGCTATGAGGAGGGGACGTATCATCGATATGCTGCGTTGACTGTGATCAGGCCGAGATAGACCCCGCGCCGCTGCGAGGAGGAGCTTCTGAGGGTACCGCCGACACGAACCCGTACCGAGCCGCTGCTCGGGAGGGTTACATCCTGGAAGAGCGTTCCCGTGGAGAACACCGTCCAGGTGACGCCGTCGTTCAGGCTGTAGGCGCACTGGGAGTTGCTGACATCGATATCCATATAGGCGCTGAACCAGAGCCAGAGCCCCGTGGGGGAGACCGTGATGCGGGCGCGCCGGGTTCGCTGTCCGGTGATCTTGAACTCCGCAGCGGAGCTGCTGGTGTAGGGGATCACCCCGGAGCTGGAGCGGAAGAGGCTGCCGAAGTTGATGCCGCGAAGGCCGGTCACTACCAGATCCTGCGCCTTTGCGCCGGCGGTTGCGGCTCCTATCAGGAGGATCATCACAAGAAGCCTGGCGCCCCATACAGGGAGTTTCCGGAGGCCGGGGGGTGCTGCGTTTGTTGGCATTGCGATCATTCCTTTGATCTTACCTCGATGGCCGATCCGTTCACCGCAAGCGTGTAGGTGGCGGCAACGGTGGGGGCGGGTATCACCGCCTCGTTGGCTCCTCCCAGCTTCACGCTCTGCGACTCCACGCGCACCGTGTAGGTGCCGTTGCTGAGACGCGGCAGGCGAAGCGCCTTGCGGAGTGCGAACTCGGTGGTGTATTGCTCCGAGACCGATGCTATCTCGCTGCCGGAGCCGTCGCGCACCACCGCATTGACGGTGCCGCGATAGGCGCTGTTGCCGGTGCGGCGGGTGTCCAGCAGCAGTACGGTGTTCTCCGGGGTCTGGCGTCCCTGAAGCCCTTCCAGGGCGATTCCGGTCTCCACGTTCCCCTTGCGGATGATGATCGGAAGATCCAGTTCCATCCGCATCGAAATATTGGTTTCAATCCCCTGTGCCGAATCCAGATCCACCGGCAGGGTGCTGTTGAGCGGTGTTCCGGACACGATCAGCCGTGCCCAGTATTCGCCGTTGGCGGCGCTGTCCGGGATCGTGACCATCACCCGGACCAGGCGCGAACTGCGCGGGGCCAGCGTGAATCGGCGGGGGAAGATCTTCACCCAGTTGCGCCCCGAGCGCGATCCCTCCTCGGCCGTGCGGGCCGAGTCGAGCGTCTGCGAGCCGAGCGAGTCGGTGCGGATCAGCTTGAAGCCGAGGTCGGCGATGACTTCAACCTGGTTGTCCGACGGGTTCGAGACGTTGATCTCCTGGGAGCGCTCGCGCATCGTGAGGATGACGCGCGTGGGTGCTACTTCTATCTGTGCGCTGGCTACGTTCATCAGGGTGCAGAGGAACACGCCGACGAGAAAATGGGTGTAACGATTGCGCAAGTCCATGTTCATTCTAAATGTTGGTTGCCGCCGCCGGCACGCATGGCAGCAGTGCGTACCGGCCGACGTCACGTTTCTGATGGTCGCTGGTGTAGGAATGACTCGTTTACCAAAGAGGGAGCCGTCAGTTCGAGTACGCCGCGCTGACGGTGAAGGTGCCGCTGTAGCTTCCGCGCTGTTGCGTGTCGTCCGGGGTTACCGAGCCGCCGATCCAGAGATACACCTGGCCCAGGCCGTCGTTGTTGACCGCATCCCCCTGGTTGTCGACGCTGAGAGCAACCGTCGCCGAGCCGCTCGATGCGTTCAGCTGCGTGGCGCTCCCCTGCGCGTTCGATGTGTTCTTGCGGAGCGTTCCGCGATCGATCGTCACGTTGAGATTTCCTCCGGAGCCGGAGCTGGTGGAGATCACCACCGATGCCGGTATCGAGACGATGACGTTGTCCGCCTGGTCGCCGCTCAGGGTGACGGCGGCTGCCGAGGCGCTGGTTGCGGGAACGCTTGTGGTAGATCCCTTCGTGATGCTGCCGAACGCCAGCGGGGCGGTAGCTGCGGCGGTGATCGGTGTCACGATCGTTGCCGTGGAGCCTACCCCCACCGACTGGGCGGACGCCGCCGACCCGGCCGTTAAAGCCACTGCCACAATGGCTGCCTGTGTGAGAATTGTGCGGTTCATCAGACCTGATGTTTGATTGAGATTGTGAGGTCCGGTTGTCCAATAATGTTCCGGATAGGTATTCTCGCGTGGACCCCAAGACATACCTGTGTATCCTGTATAACTAGAATCACGCCACCCCGTTTTTCCCGCTTTTTTGCGTAAATCAGGGGCCTGGGATGTGCCTTTATGTGCGATTTCCGGATCGCGTCCATATTCCGGACAGACCCGCTGCCGATGCCGGAAATCGCTGTCGTATCTTGGCGCGCCCGGCCGTGCCGAAGGCCCGGAACAGGGGCGTTCCCGCTTCTTGAAAATCGCCGAAACCAGCATGCCATTACGATTCACTCTCGGCAGCCAGAAACGCTTCTGGCGCGCGATACTGATCCGCGACGATGCAGGTGTGGAGCATCTCAATGCCCTTCTGGAGAAGGGCTGGTACATGGAATTGATAGAACTGGAGGGATTGCCATATCTGGCGCTGCCGATCGCTCCGGAGGACTTCGGAGCCCCGCTCGATGATCCCGGCGAGCCCGGACAGGCTGGACGCCATCCGAACGCGCTGCCGCTGGTTCTGATACTGACCCGGCAGGGAAAACGACGCAGACAGAAAGGGATGATTATGACGCTCGATCTACAAGGATATTTCGATCTCGCCGAGCTGGATGAGAGGTTGAAGGATCAGCCCGGGACGATCTACGGGCGGGCGTTCTTCCGCATGGAAAACGGAAACCGCCTTGTGATCGTGGACTGGGGGGAGTATCCCTGATCTCCCGATGCACGCTTCGATACGCCGGGTGAACGGCGCTATGGTTAAGTTCCTGTTTCTGCCCGCCCCGCCGGGAAGGGGCGGGAGCAACTCCGGCCGGTGATCGCCGCCCCGGAGCGTGCCCCCCATCCCGGCCCAACATTCCAAACAGATCGATCCGACCGTGCCAACATCCGAGAAAGAGAGCGCGCGTCCCGGCAGTGCCGGGCGCTCCACGTTCCTTGTCGCTGCCGGTATTCTTCTCAGCCGTATCGCCGGGCTGGTTCGCGAGCGTGTCTTCGCGCATTATTTCGGCAACTCCGTGGCGGCCGATGCCTTCAAGGCGGGCTTCCGTATTCCCAACCTCTTGCAGAACCTGTTCGGCGAGGGGGTGCTCTCGGCATCCTTCATCCCGGTGTACGCCGGCCTGCTGGCGCGCGGGGAGAAGGAGCAGGCCCGGCGGGTGGCGGGGGCCATCGCCGCGCTCTTGTCGCTGGTGACCTCGGCCCTGGTGCTGGTCGGCGTGCTGCTGACGCCGGCCCTGATCGACCTGATAGCGCCGGGATTCGAGGGGGAGAAGCGCGAGCTGACGATCCGCCTGGTGCGTATTCTCTTCCCGGCCACCGGACTGCTGGTGATGAGCGCCTGGTGCCTGGGGGTTCTCAACAGCCATCGCAGATTTTTCCTCTCGTATGCCGCCCCGGTGATCTGGAACGCCGCGATGATCGCCGCGATGGTGATATTCGGCGGGACCGTGGGGCAGTTCCCGCTGGCCGAGGCGCTGGCCTGGGGAGCGGTGGCCGGAAGCGCGTTGCAGATCGGCGTGCAGCTTCCCTCGGTGATGCGGCTGGTGCCGGGGCTTCGCCCGAACCTGGATACGACGCTGGAAAGCGTCAGGACGGTGATCCGGAATTTCGTTCCGGTCTTCATCAGCCGGGGGGTGGTGCAGATCAGCGCCTATATCGACAACCTGCTGGCGAGCTTTCTGCCCACCGGTGCGGTTTCGGCGCTTGCCTATGCGCAGATCATCTATACGCTGCCGGTGAGCCTGTTCGGCATGTCGGTCTCGGCCGCCGAGCTGCCGGCCATGTCCAGCGCCGTCGGCTCCGACCAGGAGATCGCCACGTACCTGCACGGCCGCCTGAATGCGGGGCTGCGGCGGATCGCCTATCTGATCGTCCCCTCGGCCGTGGCGTTCCTGGCTCTGGGCGATGTGATCGTGGGTGCCATCTACCAGACCGGTGCCTTCACCCGCGACGATACCAATTACGTCTGGGCGATTCTGGCCGGCTCCACCGTGGGGCTGCTCTCCTCCACGCTCGGGCGTCTTTATTCCTCCACCTACTACGCGCTGCGCGATACCCGTACTCCGCTCCGCTACGCCATCGTCCGCGTGACCCTCACCACCGTGCTGGGCTACTTCTGCGCTGTGGTGCTTCCGCCGGTTCTGGGCCTGGAGATGAAATGGGGGGCGGTGGGGCTTACCGCATCGGCGGGGCTTGCCGGATGGATAGAGTTCTTTTTTCTGCGGCGCGGGATCAACAGGAGGATAGGAGCCACGGGGCTTCCCGGCATGTTTGTGGTACAGCTCTGGGGGGCCGGTATCATCGCCGCCGCCGCCGGCTGGGGCGCCAAACTGCTGGTGGGATCGTTCCATCCGATCATCACCGGGGCGCTGGTGCTGGCACCGTACGGCGCGGTGTATCTCGGCGTCACAACCGCACTGGGACTGAAGGAGGCGCGGGATATCACCGGAAAGGCGGGGAGATTGCTGGGGCGAAGAGGGGGGTGAGAATTTTCGATACATGGGCAACACCTAGAGCGGGTTTCAGTTGAGTGTGAGGTAAGGCTCGTCAGAAGAATGGGCCGCTGCTACGGAGCTTCCGAAGAAAACACTGACACCATAGCTACGGACGGGTGCTCCCTACGGGAGCCAGAACCGATCAAGTCAATTGAAAACTGCTCTATAGGTGTCCCCTACGGGGGCCACAAGAGAGTAATCATTCTGGTAACGATAATTGTCAATACTACTCTAGTATTTGCAGGCGTCGCCCGGTAGAACGCCGCGACCATGCATCTCGGAAAACGTATTCGTAGGTACATAAGCACTACAAACCAGGAACGACTTTTTCCATGCAACCACGAACCGCTCTTCTCTTCGGCGCCAGCGGCCTTGTCGGGGGACACTGCCTCGATCTGCTTCTGCATGATGATGCCTATCAGAGCGTGGTGGCATTTGTCAGGAGGGGGCTCACCGTAAGCCATCCGAAGCTCCGGACGGAGGTGATAGATTTCGACCGGCCAGAGGATTATGAGGCGTTGATAAAAGGGGATGATCTGTTCTGCTGTCTCGGCACCACGATCGCCGTGGCAGGCTCGCAGGAGCAATTCTACAAGGTCGATTTCACCTACCCGCACCGTATAGCCCTGGCTGCCGCCCGTAATGGCGTGCGGCAGTTTCTGCTGGTCTCCTCCGTCGGCGCCGATTCCGGGTCGTCCATTTTTTATAGCCGCGTGAAAGGGGAGCTGGAGGATGCGGTGCGGAAAATCCCGTTTGAGCGAGTGCGGATTTTTCGTCCCTCGCTGCTGCTCGGCGACCGGAAGGAGTTCCGGCTGGGGGAGAAGATCGGCGCGGTCCTTTCCGTGATAGCCTCGCCGCTGCTGTTCGGTCCGTTGCGCAAGTACCGTCCCATCAAGGCGCGGGATGTGGCCGCGGAAATGATCGCCGTTGCAAAAGGCGCTCCCGTTTCCGCTAATCTCCGCGAATCTTGATGGACGGGGGGGAGCGTTGTTCCATCGTATTGTACGGTAGCGATGAAATCTTCGCGAAGTGCAAAGAGATCATATATCCTTCCCGGTATCTTTATCACGATATGCTATGTCATTCGTGCATCCTGATGGACGGGGGGGAGCGTTGTTCATCGTATCGTACGGTAGCGATGAAATCTTCGCGAAGCGCAACGAGATGATATATCCTTTCCGGTAGCTTTATCACGATATGCGATATCATTCGTGCATCCTGATTGATGGGGAGGAGGCGTTGTTCCATCCTATCGTACGGTAGCGATGAAATCTTCACGAATCGCAACGAGATGATATATCCTGTCCGGTAGATTTATGCGATATGGTATATCATTCGCGAATCGCAAAGAGATGATATACCCTTCCCGGTAGCTTTATCCGGATTGGATGCATCACGCAAAGCCGCAGAGGAACGCAAAGAGGATGAAGAGGCGGCCAGGCTGGAATTCCCAATCGAAAATCCAAAATCTAAAATCGAAAATTCCCAAATCGAGAATCACCCCTCCTCATCCTGCCAGCCGAATTTCCGGAACAGGTCCTGAAGTTCTTCCGGTAGCGGCGCGTCGATTCTGAGGGTGCCTTCGCCGCTCGGGTTGGGGAAGCTGAGGGTGCGGGAATGAAGCATCATGCGGTGAATGCCGAGCTGCTCGCGGAACAGCCGGTTCTGGCGTCCCTCGCCGTAGGTGGTATCTCCCACCACGGGATGTTTGATATGGGCCATATGCCGCCGTATCTGGTGGGTGCGCCCGGTCACCGGCTCGACCCGCACCAGCGAGTAGCGCGCGGTGTCATATTTGCCGACCGGATAGGGAAGCTCCACGGTCGCCAGACGCGTATACAGGGTGCGTGCCTCGATCGATTTTATTCCGTTGTCGTCGGCCAGCGGGGAGTCGATATCTCCGGAGTCCGGCGCGTATCCCCGCACGATCGTGAGATAACGCTTCTGCACCTCACGGTTCTTGAGAAGATCGGCGAGCTGCCGCGCCATTGCGGAGCTGAGCGCGAAGACCAGCACCCCCGATGTCCCCCGGTCAAGCCGGTGCACCGGATAGATCCACTGGTCGATCTGCGCGCGCAGCATGCTGAGGCAGGTCTCGCGATCGGGAGCTACATCCGACGGGTGCACGAGCAGCCCGCTCGGCTTGGAGATCGCCACGATCTCGGAGTCGTGATAGAGGATATCGAGCATAAGATCTATAGGGGAGGCACAGGCTGGCATGCGGCCTGTACGGTTATGAACGTGTTCGTTTCTCTTCGGTTCGGCAACGCACGTCGGCGGGGTTCGCCGGTGCGGAGCCGCTCAATTTACAACGGAGTACAACAGGGCGGGCTATGTCACCAAATCAGAGCGATGTTATAGTGATAGGGGCGGGGGCCTCGGGGCTTGCGGCCGCGCGCGATCTCTCCTCGGCGGGGTTGAGCGTGCGGGTGCTGGAGGCGCGCGAGCGGATCGGCGGGAGAATCAATACGATCCGTACCCGCGAGCTTCCCCTGCCGGTGGAGCTTGGTGCCGATTTCATTCATGGCCGCCACCCCGATCTCTGGAGCATCGTGGAGGCCGCACGGCTGCCGGTCTATGATACGATGGGAGATTTCTGGCGCTCCAGCGGGGGAACCCTGGGCCGCAACAACGACCTGTGGAGCAGGCTGGAGAAGGTCACCGCGCAGATGAAGCCAAAGGATGGGGAGGATCGTTCCTTTCTCGACTTCATAGAGGAGTGCTGCAAGGGGAAGAAGAATCAGGATGTGAGGGCCGCCGCGATATCCTATGTGGAGGGGTTCCATGCCGCTCCCGCCGAACGCGCCGGGGTTGCCGGTCTGGCGAAGGTGGAGGATGCCGGGGATGGAATCGGCGGCGATGATGATTTCCGCTTTGCCCAGGGGTACGATGGTGTTGTGGAGTGGCTTCGGGCCGGGCTCGATCCGGCCAGGACGGCGGTACATCTCAATACGATCGTGGAGACGGTGGAGTGGAGCGGCGAGGGCGTTACCGTGCGGGCGTCCGGTCCGGCCGGGGGGGAGTCCCGGAGCTTCCATGCCCGCCGTGTGCTGGTTACTCTGCCGGTGGGTGTTCTTCAGGCGCAGCCGGGAGCGCGCGGCGCGGTTCGCTTCGTTCCCGATCTCGGCCCCAGACGCGAGGCGATGGAGCGGATGGGAATGGGAACCGTGGCGAAGGTGATCCTCCGGTTCCGCGAACGTTTCTGGGAGAACGCGGGAGTCCTCTCCGGCGAAGCGGCCGGCGGGCTCGGCCGGATGAGTTTCCTTCTCTCCGATGATGCCACCATGCCCACCTGGTGGAGCTGGCTGCCGGTGCGCGCCGCCACGCTGACCGGCTGGGTAGGCGGGCCGGCGGCCTCGCGCCTGCTGGGGCAGGGGGAATCGCATGTGGTGGAGAATGCCCTCTCGGCGCTGGCTCGCGTGCTCGGTCTGGAGCGCGCCTTTATCGAGGAGCGACTCGATGGATGGTATTTCCACGACTGGTCCGCCGATCCCTTCTCGCGCGGCGCATACAGTTATTACACGGTCGGTGGGATCGAGTACCAGAAGACCGTGGCGGCACCGCTGGAGGGGACGTTGTATTTCGCGGGAGAGGCGTTGAGCCTTGAGGGACATGTGGGAACCGTGCACGGTGCCATCGAGAGCGGCCGCCGCGCCGCAGGGGAAAGCCTGGAGGGGGCTGGGAAGATATAAACGGGGGGTGTTACTAATATATTCTCAACGAGTGTTTGTCTTGGAGTTCGACTCCGCGGCCTTTCCGATGGCCCATGGGC
>JBMDXA010000236.1:0-11142 GCA_048594725.1 Candidatus Kapaibacteriota bacterium | reverse complement strand
CAACGGAACGGTGACCACTTCGAAGCTGGCCGACTCGGCAGTCTCGGGTCTGAAGCTGCTCACGTATGCAGTGACCGACCGTCATATCGCCGACGGCGCGGTGACGCTTCCGAAGATCAACTCCACTGGCGCAACCAGCGGACAGGTGATCGGCTACGACGGTACCAACGTCGTCTGGACGACCGGTGGCACAAGCGGCGCAGCGGGTGGTGAGCTGAGTGGCACCTACCCGAACCCGACGATCGCCAGCGGTGTGATCGACAACGACAACATCGCAGCGGGTGCGGCCATCTCGTACTCGAAGCTGAATCTGAACAACAGCATCGCCAACAGCGATATCGTCGCCAATGCGATCACGACCTCGAAGGTCGCCAACGGCACGGTGACCACCTCGAAGCTCGCCGACTCGGCGGTTTCGGGTCTGAAGCTCCTCACGTATGCAGTGACCAACCGTCATCTGGCGGCCAACTCGGTGACCACCGACAAGATCGATCCGAGCGGTGCAACCACCGGCCAGGTGCTCGGCTACAACGGCACCAGCGTCGTCTGGACCACCCCGAGCGGTGGCGGCACGGTCAACCGTAACGCAACCCTGACCGGCGACGGCTCGGCCGGCTCGCCGCTGGGCATCAACCTCGGCAACTCCAACACGTGGACCGCGAACCAGACCTTCGGCGGTACGTTCGTGATTACGTCGAACTCGCGCATCGCGATGACGAACTCCGACAACAACGCCCGTGACATCCGGTTCCAGGAGCCGAGCGGCACCGGCAGCCAGTACGTCGGTCTTCGTGCCCCGTCGGTGAGCAACAACGGCAACTACGTGCTTCCGGCCGTGGTCGGCAGCGTGGGCCAGGTTCTGACGATCTCCTCCAGCAACGGCATCGACTCGGCCACGTGGGCCTGGACGAGCCCGTCGCTGAGCGGTGCAGCAGGCGGTGACCTGACCGGCACCTACCCGAACCCGACGATCGCAAACGACGCGATCACCGGCGCGAAGCTCCTCGACAGCACGATCACCAGTGCCGACATTGCAGCGAATGCGGCTATCCCGTACTCGAAGCTGACGCTGACCAACAGCATCTCCAACAGCGATCTGCAGGCCAACTCGGTGACGACCTCGAAGGTCGCCAACGGCACGGTAACGACTTCGAAGCTGGCCGACTCGGCGGTTTCGGGTCTGAAGCTGCTCACGTATGCGGTGACCAACCGCCATCTGGCGGCCAGCTCGGTGACCAACGACAAGATCAGCGGCTCGGGTGCCAGCAACGGCCAGGTGCCCATGTACAACAGCGGCACCAACACCGTTGTCTGGGCCAACCCGTCGGTCGGCCTTGCGTTCACCCGCTCTGCGATCTCGAACATCAACTCGCCGTACACCGTTCCGGCCACCACCGATATCGTCGGTGTGGACGTTACCTCCGGCCCCGTCACGGTAATTCTTCCGGCGGCCAACTCGGTTCCGTCCGGCAGTGTGCTCATCGTGAAGAACGAGCTTGGAAACGCTGCGACGAACAACGTCACGATCCAGCGTCAGGGCACTGATCTTATCAATGCCAGCTCCACCTCGGTCGCCATCAACAGCGGCGTCGGTACCGGCAGCTTCCAGTTCTATAGTGATGGTGTCTCCCGCTGGCATCAGTTCTAAGAACTGGCCGGTGGTTTCGTAGTGAATGAAACGGGGACGTTCCGAAAGGAGCGTCCCCGTTGTTGGTGAGAGAAAGGGGGGGGAGGATTTTCGATTTGCGATTTTAGATTTTCGATTGGGGAAAGGGGGGGAGGATTTTCGATTGGGGAGAGGGGATTTTGGGTGGAGGGGATGTGTGGGGAGGTTTTTCGATGATAGTGTTGTGGTGGCCCCGCAGTGGTGTTTGTAATGATGCTCGTGCTTGTATCATCAAGCTCCGTCGGAAGCCGCCCCTTTTTTCGCTGTCGGGATGATATGTTCCTGGCGGGTTCACCATTCTCATCATTCCAATCTTTTCAGAACGTCTTTGCGAGGCTCTGCAAGCGCCGGGGCGCATGGTAAGCGCCGGGGCGCATGGTAAGCGCGGGGCTGCATGGTCTGCCGCCGGTTATGGATTCTCCTGGATCGTTACCGGCAGTCCCAGAAATTCCTCGTAGCGTTTCGCGGCGTGCCGGAGCTTCTTCCACTCCGCTGCCGATAGCCTCTGGAATGTGTTCGTTTCGATACTCACCTCTTTTTTCTGAAGCGTCCTCCGCCAGCTTCCGATGATTTTTCCATCCACGAGGATGGCGTGGGAGAGGAAGGGGAGCCCGTGGTTCTCCGGATCGAAGATCGCATCGCGGTGTTTGTAGCTGCCATATTCATCGTAGTTCGGCAGCAGATAGGCCATCGGTGCGGGTGAGGGTAGGGGTTCTGTGCCCTCGGCGGACCAGTAGACCATCTCTCCGTTATTCTCCCCGGTCAGCTTTCCGGCCATCATCTCCACGCCACGGCGCGCGTCGGCCACGGTGATGCCTGACCACCAGACGAAATCGTGCACCGTAGCCGGGCCGTGGCTCCGGAAGTAGCGCAGCACCAATTCCCCCAGCGCCTCATCGCGCTGGAGCGGGGCCGTGGCGGGCACACGTTCATCCAGCAGCATATAGGTGAACTGTTTTCCCCGGCGCGGGCCGCTGCAGATGAGCGCATCCAGCTCCGCATGCATCATGATGTAGGTGAGCCGCAGCCGGTCATCCGTGGCGATGCCGGCGTGCTGGAGCGCGGCTCCCAGTTCCTCGCGCGTTCGCTGCGCGCCGTCGCGCAACTCCCGTACTAGCACTGCGCGGCATTGCGCGAGGGCCGGCCCGTCCAGCTCCGCCTTCCGGTAGTACAGGGCGTTCAGCCTGTGCACACGCGGGGCGGTGATATCGAGAACCCAGCGGATATCGGCCGGGTGCAGGAAATGCCAGGTAGGGCGGAGGGCATGGGTACGGAGGATGGAGCCATCGTTGAACGCCCGGTCTATCGCCTCATCGCTGGCGTTGCGCATGCGCAGGCCGAGCCCCCATTTCGCTCCCGCATAATCCTGCGACTGCACTGCCCCCAGCCATTGCAAGGCATCTTCCGGACGTTCGAACGGAGCGGTGGCGAGCCCCTGATTCAGGAGCCGCCGGTTGCGGATCTCTATGTCTGTCATGATCTGATAAGGATGCGTTCCCGGTTCACGAACGATATCCGCGAAGATAGCATCAGGGGATGGAGGATTTTCGATTTGCCACTGTGCTCTTAGTAAATAAGGAAATTGTTGATGGGAGGATCTACCACTGGTATCTCTATATTCTCTCTCTGCAAGGTTGTACCCATCCGCATGAATCGGAGATTATATTGGGTGCCAGGGCCGGCGTTCTCGCTGGCTCTATCATCCATGGTGTGCCGGCTGGCCGATTCTTCGGGGGAGCCCGGAGTCATCGCCGGAATGACAGTGATGGTCACAGTAACAATCGGTTTGAAACTACCCAATAATGCAAGGCGAGTATGGGAGAGGTGAGAGTACGACAGGCAGTGAGGACATATCGAGAGCCGCATCGCATCAAGCGTACTCTGCGTGTCATCTTCGGGCTTCAATCGGGAACGGATGTTGAAGCGACGATCAACCGAATCCGCAGTGGTGTGCGGCTGCGTGGAGCCAATCTGTGGATACTGGTCTGTGCGGCGCTTATCGCCTCGATCGGGCTGAATACGTCGTCGGTGGCGGTCATCATCGGAGCCATGCTCATCTCGCCGTTGATGGGGCCCATTCTGGGCATCGGCCTGGGTATCGCAATTCATGACCGGGGAACGCTCTTCCGTGCGGTGCAGACCTTCGGTATCGCCGTCGGGATCAGCCTGCTCACCAGCATCCTGTATTTCCTTATCACGCCGATCACCTCGCCGACAACGGAGATGCTGGCGCGCACAAGCCCGACCATCCTCGATGTCTGCATCGCATTCTTCGGCGGAGTCGCCGGGATCGTTGCGGGATCGCGGCGTGAGATCACTACGGCGATTCCGGGTGTTGCAATCGCAACGGCATTGATGCCGCCGCTGTGCACCGCAGGCTACGGAATCGCCAGCGGAGAATGGCGTTTCTTCCTCGGCGCTTTCTACCTCTTCTTTCTCAACGCGGTCTTTATCAGCCTGGCAACCTATCTGATGGCGAGACTGCTGCACCTTCCCCAGAAGACCTATGTCAAGGAAGAAGTCAAGCGTCGTGTCGATCGGCTGATTACCGCCTTCGTGATCGTAGCGATCCTCCCAAGCGTCGTTCTCTTCTATGATGTTATCGTCGGACTTCGCAGACAGGCGGCGGCCGAACGGTTCATTCGGCGCAAACTGGAGGTGGCAGGCCGTACAACGCTGAACTGGAAGCTGGAGGAGCGGGATTCCATGGCGGTGCTGAGAGTGTACCTGGCCGGGACACCGTTCGATACCACGGCAGTGGATTCCCTGAATGCGCTTCTTCCGGCGGAAGGACTTGCCAACAGCCAGCTCAGGCTTGTTCAGCTGAATCTCTCGCCGGAGGAGAGCCACATCAGCACCAATGAGCTTCTTACTCTTCTTCAGACCGAGGAATTGCAGCGGAAGCTCGTTGAGAATATCGCTGCGGCAATCCCTTCTCCACCTCCCGCGACTCCTCCGCCAGCCGATACGATCTCCATCACGAGCCTTGCGCGCGAGATGCGCGCGGCATTTCCTCTGCTCGCCGATATTCGCTATGCTCCGGAAGTCCGGGATAGTACCGGCAAGCCCGACAGCATCCCGATGTTTCTGGTACAACAGGGGGCGGGTATGAGCAGGCGTACAAGGGAGGAGACATTGTTACGGATGCAGCGGTTTCTTCAAGCACGGCTGGCGAAGGATACTGTTCGTATCATCGAAATTGATCCGGCCACAGGCCGAAAGCCCTGAGTGAGCCGGCATAGCGTTCTCTCAAGGGGAGTTCAAGAGGAATCCTTCCCGGTGATCCCCTGAACCGCCTGGTGGTACTCCGCTGGCAGCGCCACCAGGGTGATGGTGTCCAGGGGCTCGATGCGGCTCGTCCCGCGCGGAACGATGGGCGTTCCGTCCCGTTCGATAACAACAATGAGAACGCCATCCGGAAGCTCGAGGTCCCGGATGGCTTTTCCGGCCGCGGGCATGTCCGGTTCGATCTTCAGCCGATGATAGCGCGGAGAGCCATCGCTATCGGGTCCCGTGCCGGAATCTGCCGGTTCCCTGATGCCGGTGGCCGGTTGCATCTCCGCCTCTGCACGGGCCTCGTGATCCCGCTGCCGCTCACGCTCGGTGCGCCGCACCACTCCTGCCGAATACGACCGGACGATATCGCTGCGGCGAAGCATCCCGATGATCGTTCGGGGGGCCTCCCGCCTGACCACCGGGACCTGGCGAACGTCGCGAAGCGCGAACAGGGAAATGGCCTCGTGGAGTGTCTGGTCGGTATAGGCGACGAGCAGATCGATGGTGGCGATTGAACCTACCGGCTCCTCCGGATCAACGCCACGCTCAAGGGCACGGCCGATATCGCTGGTGGTAACGATGCCGGTCATCACCTTCTGATCGACTATCGCAAGCCCGTGCAGCCGGCTTCTGGTCAATCGTTCCAGCGTTTCGCGGATCGAGCTCTCCGGAGCGGCGGTCTCGTATCGCGTTGTCATCGCATCCTCGACGATCACCGATTCCAGCACATTCTGATCCCGTCCGGAACGAAGACGAATGCCACGCCGGGTAAGGCGTTCGGTGTAGACCGATTCCTTGAACAGATAGGTTGCCACGAGATTGCTCATCGCAACGCAGAGCATGATCGGCAGGATGATGCGGTAGTCGTTGGTGATCTCGAAGATCAGCAGTACGGCCGTGATCGGGGCACGTACCACGGCGGTGAGCGCCCCTCCCATACCCACCAGGGCGAATGCCGCCGCGGGCGTTCCGGGAAAGAGGGCGTGAGCCGCAAGACCGACGATCGCTCCCGTGGTCGCACCGAGATAGAGCGAGGGGGCGAATGTGCCTCCCACACCGATCACTGCGATGCATATGACCGTCAGCAGGAGCTTCATGCCGAGCAGAAGCGCAAGGTGCCCGGCGCCTCCGGTCTGTCCCAGGAGAATAGTGCCCACGGTACCATAGCCCACGCCGATCACATCGGGAAGCCAGATGCCGACGAGCCCGATCATCAGGCCGATGGAGATCCCGCGCACGATTCTGGTGAGGCGCAGTTTCGCTACGGCATCCTCCACGGTGAAGAGAAAGCGGATGAACAGAACGCCGATCAGCGCGGTAAGCCCGCCCAGCACGGCGTACAGCGGAAGTTCGATCAGAGCGCTGCCGAGGTCGTACGTGGGGACGTGAAATGCGGGATTGTTGCCATTGAGCCACCGGCTGATTGCGGCCGCTGCCACCGCAGCAAGCACCACCGGCGGAAACAGCGCCGCCGACAGTTCGCCCACCACCACCTCCAGCGCGAAGAAGACTCCGGCGATGGGAGCATTGAATGCCGCCGCCACCGCACCGGCAACGCCGCTTGCAACGAGTGTCCGCGTCCGTTTTTCAGAGAGGCGAAAGAGCCGGGCGACCTTCGAGCCCGCCACGCCGCCAAGCTGGACGCTGGGATCTTCGGGGCCGGCCGAACCGCCCGAACCGATGAAGATCGCTGCCGAGACAACCTTTGTCAGCAATGCCCTTGCCGGGAGGCGTCCCCCATGCAGAGCCACCGATTCGATCACCGCGGAAGTGCCGTGGCTGTGGTCGTTGCGGGCGAACATCCAGATCAGCCCCAGGGCCGTCAGAGTACCCACCACCGGAAACAGCACGATCAGCCAGCCGCCGTTTCCCAGGCCGAGCGTTGCCGTCGCGGCGCGCCACAGGTCGTCGGTGAATTCGAGAAGAAGGTGGAATCCGGCTGCGCCCAGGCCCGTCAGCACGCCGATGCCCAGCGCCAGCGCCGTCACTACCACGGAATCCGAACGAACCACGCGGACGCGCAATCGGTTCAGGGCGTCTCGTGCTCGGAAACCTTGTGATCGGCCGGAAACTCCAGGTTGAAGGGGCGTTCCCATACGTGATCCTTACCTCACCATCATTAGGCTGCTGCACTGGTTGGTCCAGTGGGATGACCGCTTGAAAGTAAGGATATTGAGAAGGCCGGGATGAGGAATGATGGCTACGGTTTGTCACAGGCGCATGAGCTTGCTGATAATATTACCCGGATCGTTGAAGCACGGCACTGCGCGCAGAGATCATCGGCGGGCTGTTTGGAGACACCGGAGGCGGGCCATCGCCGGATCTGTTGATGCATCGTCTATCACCCAGGCGGATGGTTCGGCCTTCTTCCCCTCTCCTTCATCTTCTCTCAGCTTTTGGTTCCTCTGCGCCCCGGCATCGTCCCGCACTGCATTTCTCATCACCCGATCCTCAACCGAACATCCAGCACCGGGCATAGGGAAACATCAACGGACGCCCCCTCATCGGAAAGGGCGTCCGTCGTGATGCAATCCCGTGAGAAGGGGAACCGGGAAGCAGGACTCCGGGGAGCCCGGCTTCTCCCACGGGAGAGCGGTCTGTCATCTCATCGGCCGGGATGGGGGAACGCCGGAGATCCATCGGCCTTCCCCCGCCGGTATCAGCCCTTGAGCGGCTGCTGCGGCACCACTTCCAGGTCCACGCAGCGTCCCTCGAAATCGGTGACGGTATACACGGCCGTGACCGCAAGGGGCTTATCGCTCCTGATCTCCAGGAATCCGATGTTCATCCCCTTGTTGCCATCCTGCTCCAGATACTTGAGCATGATGCAGCAATCCACCATGGTGGCCTCGTGCGGCCGCAGCGTGACCGGGCGGAGGGTTGCACGCGGCTCGCTCACGTTCGGATAGCGGCCGATGGCATCGCCACCCAGCACCAGCGGCGTCAGGTTCATATCGACCGTCGCATCACCGCAGAGCGGGTTGTGAAGGTTGATCTCGGTGGAGTAGACGCCCGGCCGCACCGGTGCGCATTCCTTGGCGCCCTCGTAATCCTGGACACCGCAGAGATACTTCACGCTGTAGACGTAATCGCATCCCCCCTTGATCGTGATCCCGACCGGAGCGGTTGCACGCACCACGCCATCGATCACCACATCCAGACCGCCGGTGACGCGCTGCGCCTCGCCGGAGCAGGGGAAGTCGCCGCTGCTGAAGGTGACGATGAATTCCAGGTCGTTATCGACGTTGCCATCGAGCGGGCCATAGCTGGCCGGGCTGATGGAGGTGACGTAGGGGATGATACCCCCGGTCGGAACCAGGCTCACGCTGTTGATCGTATTGATCGCGGTCTGCACCAGGTTGACGATGGTGTTGACGATGGTGGCGGCATTGATGCCGAACACAACCTGCCCGCCGGTGGCGTTGGCGATACGGGTTGCCTGTCCCGCCGTTCCGCTCTGCGGTCCGCAGTACGGATCGTAGTCGCCATTGGTGGGAGGAGCCGCATCCAGACCCGGCGTGCTGGTGCTGATCGCCAGTACGGTGATATTGGCGGCGGCCAGCTTGGCCGTTACCGACCCCTCGGTGATATCATAGGGGAGGGAGCTGATGGCCGAGCAGATCGGGTCGTGGCTGGGAGCATCGCCGAACCAGACGACGATGCGCCGGGAGTTGGCCCGCCAGCCGATCGGGGTGACCGGAGCGGTATCGGAAAGCTGGTCGAGCGCATAGAATGCGGCCTCGGGCCAGTCCACACCGTCGCCCAGAGTCCAGGCATTGATGGCGGCCTGCACGGTGGCCTGCGAGGTGTTCGGGTTGAGCTGGTGCTGGAATGCAAACGGGTCGTGCGGGAAATCCCGGTAATTGCCCACGCCATAGGCCAGATCCAGCCCCATCGCGGCCAGCGAGTTCAGGATCGACGACGCCCCTGCCTTCACCGCATCGATGATGCTTCCCATGCTGCCGGTGGTATCGGCCAGGAAGTAGATATCGGCCTTCGGCACCGCCGAGCTGGCGGGGATATGCACTCGGATCCTCTCGGTGATCTCTTCGCACGATTCCAGATCAACGCGGATTCTCCCCGGCTCAATCGTCACCGGCGGCAGATCCACCTCGGCCGACGGGACGTCGGTAAGGGTTCCATCGGGGAATACCGGCTTCAGCGGCTTGCCGATGACGCTCTCCATATCCACCACCTTTCCGCGCTCAGTGAGCGCTGCGGCGCCAACCGAACGGTTAAGCGTGGCCGGAGCTGCCGAGAAGACGAAGATCCTCTCTCCGATCGGAGCCTCTGCCAGTTCCTGGGTCGCGGAGATGCGGAGATTCTCGATCCCGGTCTCGGCGGTAATGATTTCGATAGCTATCGCTTCCAACCTTTTCAGGTCGTCCATTTCGAAACTCCTTGCTTGATGCTTGAAATAGTGGTTGATGACACTGCAACGCAGGGGCGATGCCGTGCGTGCGAGAACCCGACGCTGCAAGAGATCCCGTTCCCGATTGTGGTGGTATCGTCTAGCGGGGCATGCAGGTAGGTTGCATGCCGTTCGCATCAATGAACCGCTCTATCATCGCCATACATCGATCCTGTTCCCATGGAACCATCGTTGCCGGCATGTGAATTCCCGCCCCGGCCGATCGGTACAAAGCACCAGTGGCCCGTGCGCGAACCGATCCCAGGGGACCGGAGATGAAGTATGAATGAAGAGTGGTACGTGAAAAAAACACCGCATCTATAGGTGGTCCTCGTGCCTCTGCGTTCTGTTCGCATGATCGGCACCTGCACTATGTGTTGCTGTGTGAGAAGCAAGATAGACTCTCCTCATAGCTCATCGCCAACGGGTGCAGTATAGTCGGCAAAGAATGCTGATTATGCTGCAAAACCTCCGCTGTTCGCCCTATGCTAACCATCCAGGCATCTTCATGGACAACGCCATTGCCCCACGCAGGGCGCCCCTGCGGCGCCGTTTTCTCCGTGCGCGCACAACCTGCTTCCCCCCGGTGGTCATATCCCCATGGCAGCCCCGATCATCGCCGCCACCATAACCAGGAGAATCGGGACGGATGGGGATGTTCCCTGCCGGGCGCAGTATATTTGCCCCCCGGCAGGAGCCATGAACGATTCACTACATGGAGTGCACCCCTGATGAAACGTCCTATCCGTATTCTTCTTCAGACCACGATCGCCCATAACCCGGACGACTGGTCGATCGAACGGTTCTCGCTTCTGGAGCGGGCCCTCGCGGGGCTGCGCGACGAGAACGGCAACCCGGTGGCGGAGGTTACCGCCCGCAATCGCCAGAGCGGCACCGATGGCAATGACCCGGTGCTCAGCACGCTTCACACCTCCGGCTTCGATGAGCTGTGGCTGTTCGCGGTGGATACCGGCGACGGGCTTACCACTGCCGAGTGCAGCGCTATCACGGCCTTTCACGAGCGTGGCGGCGGTGTGCTCACCACACGCGATCACGAGGATCTCGGCATGTCGCTCTGGACGCTGGGAGGGATCGGGGCGGCGCATTATTTCCATACCCGGAACCAGGAGCCGGATAGCTCGCGGCACGCGATCGACGACACCTACAGTTCGTCCATATCGTGGCCCAATTATCACTCCGGTGCCAACGGCGACTACCAGAAGGTAATGCCGCTGGAAGCGCCGCACGAGCTGCTCCGTAATCCGGATTCGGAATCAGGGCTCATCGAATTTCTTCCTGCGCATCCGCACGAGGGGGCCGTGGGCGTTCCCACGCAGGAGAGCCGCGCGCGGGTGATCGCCACCGGTGCCAGCCGTATCACCGGCCGGCCGTTCAACCTGATGGTGGCGTTCGAACGGGAGAGCACCGGAGAGGGAGCGCACCGCGGCCGCGCGGTGGCGCAGTCCAGCTTCCATCATTTCGTGGATTACAACTGGGACCCATCGCTCGGATGCCCGAGCTTCGTGGCGGAACCTCCCGGAGACGGCATGCTGCGCGAGCCGCGTGCACTGGCCGATACCCATGCCTACGTCCGTAACCTCGCCCACTGGCTGGCACCGCTGGAGCGGGAATCGGAATAGAAAAAAAATCACGCGGAACTACGAAGGCGCACGGAGATGAAATTCTTCTGCGCCTTTTTTTATGATTTATGTGATATGAATATCCGGATAGAAACCTGATTTTTGTTAGGCAACTATATACTTGAGCGACCCTGAGTGGGCACTTCCAG
>JBMDXA010000235.1:0-29628 GCA_048594725.1 Candidatus Kapaibacteriota bacterium | reverse complement strand
GTGTATGTGACGGTGCCGCTGGCTACCAGAAAGCGTGATCTCTACAGGGTGGTGGCCTCGGCAGATGGTACCACGGTCCGTTTCAATGGCGAGATTGCCTTCACCTTGAACGCCGGCGAGTATCGCGATACGATCCTTTCCAGCGCGCAGTATGTCACCGCCGATACGACGTTCGGCCTGGTGCAGTTCAGCGGCGGGTCGGAGCTCGACGGGGTGTTCGATGCCGATCCGTTTATGATGGTGCTGAGCCCTGTCGATTTCACACGGAACGATGCCCGGCTGATAATGCCCCCGGTCCCCACCATCTCCAGACACTACGTGAACGTGGTGGCCTTCACCGCCGATGTCGGCACGGTCCTTTTCGATGGGTCGCCGGTTGGGCATCTGTTCCAGCCGGTGCCGGGGGACGGGTTTTATTCGTATGCCACCTTCCCCTCTCCCTCCGGGGAGCATACCCTTACCTCCGAGCTTGGTGTGATCGCCTATGTGTACGGTTACGGGCAGTTGGAGGGATACGGGTATTCGGCCGGGGCGGAGCGCCTGGTAGGATGCCCGCTGCCGGTGATCCGGGCGCTCGGGGATACCTCGTTCTGCATAGGAGGAAGCGTCACGCTGGATGCCGGGGAGGGCTATGCCAGCTATGAGTGGTCCACCGGCGAGAATACCCGGCAGATCACGGTGAGCACCACCGGGGAGTACTCCGTCATCACCATCGATGCCAACGGCTGCCTGAAGCCGGCGCGGCCGGTATCGGTGACCGTGAGCCCCATTCCGGAGGCGCAGATTACGGTGCTGGGGGAGCGTGCCCTCTGCCCCTGCGATAGCGTGCTGCTGATAGCCTCCGGGAGCGGCAGCCACCGCTGGTCGAACGGGGCAACCGTCGATACGCTGGTGGTGCGGGAGGCGGGGGAGTACTCGTTCACCGTCACCAACGAGTTCGGTTGTACCGCCTCGTCCGATACGGTTTCGATCGGCAGGACCGAGGCGGCCTCCACGGTGGTGCTCGGCATCGATAGCGCCGCTGCGGGGGACCGGGTGTCGATACCGCTGGTGCTGAGAGAGGGGAGCGGACTGGAGGAATGCGATGTGCGCGATTTCCTGGTCACCCTCCGGTTCAATGCCAGCCTGTTGCGGATAGAGCGCTTTACCGGGGGAGAGCTTCTCAGCGATACGGTGATCGGCACGGAGCGATTCGTGATAGTGGAGGGGCGAAAGTCCGGCGATACGCTTCTATGGCTGGATGGTGTTGCCGCGCTGGGAAATGCTCCCTCCACGGCGCTACGCTTCATCTGGTTCAGGTGGGGGCGGTGCGATCTCCTTCCGGTCCGGCCGGTGGATGGGGAGTTCACCCTGCTGGATCTCTGCCGTGCTGGCGATCCCCGGCTGGTAGATGGCTCCGGCGATCTGATCCTGAAGCAGAACCTCCCCAACCCCGTTCGGGAATCGGCCGTCATCGAGTATGAGATACTGGAGGATGGCCCTACCAGCCTGTTCGTTACCGATGTGGCCGGGCGCACGGTCCTTACCCTGCAGGATGGGTATCGTTCCCGTGGCCGCTATACCGCCACGCTCGATGCTTCGGCGCTCCCCTCCGGCACCTATTACTACATCATGGAAACTCCCACCCAGCGCCTGGGACGGGTGATGAGCGTGGTAAGGTGAGGGGATTTACGATTTGCGATTTTGGATTTTCGATTGAGGGGAAGGGAGGAGAGATTTTCGATTTGCGATTTTGGATTTTCGATTGGGAGGAGGAAGGGATTGCGATTTTCGATTGTATACCAGAGACATCACGCGAAGCCGCAAAGGCGCAAAGAAAGACATCCTCTTTGCGCCTTCGCGGCTTCCTGTGAGATTCTTCCGGGAGTGCCTAATCAGCGCCATTGGAGCATATACGTTGCCAATCCGAAATCTAAACGTTCCCCTCGGCAACCGACAAGCGTACATCCTCTGCTCTGGTGCGGGTGCGGCGGAAGATGCCGAACAGCAGGGCACCGGCGGCAAGGAACAGGCCCAGCCCGGTCAGAGCCTTCGGCAGCGAATTGGCCTCCAGTTCCGGCGGGAGCGAAACCACCCCGTTCTCATCGGTGATCGCCGGCAGATGGATATAACGCCCATGGGCGGGGATCGCGATCTCGTTGAACTCGCTCGCCAGCGTCTGAAGTTCCTGCTGCATCCGTTCTCCCCGCATCGGGATGCCATGCCCGGTTGCCACCAGCCAGGGTTGCAGCGCCGAGAGTATCCCTACCGAACGCCGCGCCGCATCCCAGTCGCTCGTGAAATATGCGGGGGGGCCGTGCACCTCCTGGCGCTGCGCTATCACCGCTAGCAGCGATTCCGATTTGACCGTCACAAACGCATCGCCGGCGATCAGGATGCGGTCCTGCTTTCTGAACAGGGATGTATGCCCGGCGGTATGCCCCGGCGTATGAATCCAGCGCCATTCCGGCATGCCCGGTATCGAGCCATCCTCCGGGAATGCTTTTACGCGATCTCCCAGATCGATCGGTCCTCTCGGATACAGCCACGACATCGCCGTCATCGCCCCGCCCCCCACGCCCGGATCGGCCGGAGGATATTCCGAGCGGCCGGTGAGATAGGGGAGTTCAAGAGGATGGGCATAGACCGGAACATCCCACGTGGCCGCAAGCTCGCGCACCGATCCGATGTGATCGAAATGACCGTGCGTCAGGATGATGGCGGCCGGCCGTGAATCCGGACCGAAGCGCTGGGCGGCGGCTTTGATGATCCGTCCCTCCGAGGCATAGAACCCGGTATCCACCAGCACCCACGATCCGCTCGGGGCCCCCGGTTTCCCCACGAAGTAGACATTGACCGTCAGCGTTTGCAGACGGGCGATGTCGGGGGCGAGCTCATGCACCATCCCGATGGAGTGTTCGATACTTGTTCCCTCGTTTGTCTCTGCTGTCTGTACTTGCATCGTCACAGTCTCCGGCAAATTCATGTTCATCGGCCGCATCCATCATCACCGGCTCCGGCCGCATCTATCATCACATATGCCGTAGAAACGTCAATCCATGTGCCGTACTGGACAGATCGAACCGAAAGAGCCGCATTTCGGGGGCGCTTTCGCTGGGCGGGCTCATCCGATTGCCGTACTTTCGCCGGGCCCATGCATATCGAAGAAGTACCTGAACAGGAGGGAGCAGTGAATAAGGCCGATATCACCTATACGGAGTTTCAGGCGGATGATGCCGCCGCGCTGGCCGATTTTCTTCTGGAGAACCCCTGGCCGTTTCATGGCGCGGGGGCTTCCTCCCGCGAGTCTATTCTGAAGCGGGCAGAGGATGGCGGATACTGGAACGGCCAGCAGCGCACATTCTGGATCAACGATGGGTCCGGCAGCAGGATAGGGTTGATCCAGCTCAAGGAGATCGGCGATCCCACGCCGCTGTTCGATCTTCGTCTGGCCGGGCCCGCGCGCGGAAAGGGGACCGGGACCGAGGCGCTCCGATGGCTTACCCGGTATCTGTTCGAGAACATCCCCACCGTCCGGAGGATCGAAGGATATACCCGCATCGATAATACCGCCATGCGGAACGCGTTCCGGAAAGCCGGCTATCTCAAGGAGGCGCATCATCGCAAGGCCTGGAGTTCCCCGGCCGGCATCTGGTACGATGCCATCGGCTATTGCATGCTGCGCGAAGATTGGGAGACCGGAACCACGACGCCGCTGGCCTGGGAGGAGTAAGGATGTTCGAACCGTGAACCATACTCCATAAAGGATGGGCCCGCTTTGCGGGCCCATGGACGTATCGGTAGTGCCAGGAGATTCCCTTCCGGAGTCTCGCCGATCGAAGATTTGAAATCGAAGATTCCGCTACTGGACTTTAAAGACCAGCGAGGGGATATTCAGCTGCGATTTCGAGCCGATCACGGCAAGAAGTTCGTCGGCTTTTTCCTTCGGCTCGCTTGCCCGGTTGAGCGAGCGATGATGCTCCACCACCACCTGCCCATTGCTTACCTGGTAGGTGCCGCGGATGGCGCCGAACGTGGTGCTCCGGTCCACCGGTGCCAGCCTGGTTTCCAGGTTCCAGGATGCGGGATGGTTGATCGTGATCTTTTTGTTGAGCTGTTCGGGATAATAGATACGGATCGGGGTCTCGCGGTCCTCGGTGACCACTTTCGTCTTGCGGCTGGTTGCCGGGGAGAGAAGCCCGCCGGTCTGGAATATCACCTCGTCCGGCGTCACCGTCACCAGATTATCGATCGTGTAGCGTGTTCTGATAACCAGCGGCTTCTTATAATCGGCGAGATTTTCCAGCTGGTGCGATTTCAGTTCCACATCCCCCTCGGAATAGGCCAGCGAGCTTTTCAGTTCCTTCCGCAACTCCTCATCCTTCAAGTCGCCCAGAGCGCGCCGCGCCCAGTAGGCGTTCGGGCCGCGCAGGATCTTCTCCTCCTCCACCGTGAGCATCCCCTCCTCGTCGATCGTGAGTGTATAATTTTCGTCGATCAGGTTTTCGGCCGATTCCCCGAGCGGCAGCGTGGTAAATCCCGCGAACCCGTCGGCATTGACCTTCAGTGCGGTCTGTCCCTGGAAATGCTCCGGGATCAGATCCACCGGCAGATTCGGGATATAGGGAAATACCACATAATCCTTCCCGTCGATACGGGTGCCGACCGCAGGGATGGCAAGCTGCTGAAAATCGATATAATTCTTGTCGAAATATCCATCCTCGCGGGAGTGCACCAGCAGGTAATCGGCCTGCAGTCCGGCCTCCTCCAGCATGGCGCGGGTAAGCCCAGCTATCATATGCGGGCTCCCTTCCCCCTTTTTCAGCACATCGGCAAAAGTATCGTCTCTGGAGCTGCTTCCCCATTTCACATTCTTCTGCACATACCGTACGATGGTATCGAGTTTCTGCAGGGGGGAGGGGCTTGTTGCCACCAGGTCATCCACAACCTTTTCCATTGTGTTGGACCAGAACGAGCTGTTGTTGACCGCAATATCGGTGAATTCATCTGCGAATTCATCCCAGTCCTTCAGCATCTCCACATCGCTGGCTCCCGGACCCAGATCGTATCTGGTCACCATCATCTCCACGTAATTGCCGATCTCCTTGAAATATGGCGAGTACGGTTCATCCGGCACTGCCGGGATATTCGCCATGTCGTAGGAGAGGATGATCTTGTCGTACGCCGAATTATTGATTCTGTTATAGGGGACGATCTTTCCCTCGGCGATCTCCTTGAGTTTTATCTCCCACGAATCGGGGATGATATACTGATAGATGAGCCGTTCGCAGGGGACCGCATACTGGAGCGGGACGTCCTGTTTCTGGCTGGCGAGGCTTATCAGCGGCACCCTCATCTCGTAGGATTCCTGTACGATCGATCCTTTCCTGATGCCGGGATAGGCCAGCTTGTAGGTGGATGAATATTCCGATGTCTTTTCCTCCTTCAGGTCCGCCTTGCTGAATTCCTGGGTGGTCCCGTCGGGGTGCAGAATCTGAATGCGCACATCGCTCAGGCTGCCTCCGGGGGGGAGATCCATATTGAACGTTCCGAGCCATTCGGCATCCGGGTTCAGCACGAGATATTTCAGCGTCCTCATCTTGTAGCAGTTCCACATCGACGTGGTTGCATACTCGGTGGTCTGCTCGGAAACGAGAAAAACACCGTCATATTTCCCGTATTTCTTCTCGTACTCGGCAAGATCGACCGACGTACGTTTCAGAGAATCGAGAAGCCCCGGAGTGAAGTTGGCGATGCGCCGTGACCCCCCGCAGGATGCCAGCAATACTGCGGACAGGCAGAAAATAACTAAGTATTTCATCCTTGTTTCCTGGTGAATACGAACATGTTCTTCTTGCTCTTAAGGAACGAGCGGCAGAATTCTATATAGGGGGGGCGGTCATTTCCATCGATTCGTTTCGCCAGATGGCGCACCTCGTACTCGAGCGTTACCGATTCGCTAGAGACCCTGGTGAGGCCCGCATTGAAACTCGCTCCATTCCTTCCGCCGAATGCCAGCGATGCGGAGTCGGCGGTATGGCCGGCGATGTCCAGGTTGATATTCATCACGATCCCCATCCGGTTGTCGTTGTAGATCGCGTACGTATCCCCTTCGCGTCCCAGCATCTCCGGATCGATCAGACGGAAGGGCATCTGGCTGAGATAGGTTTTGCTGGAGGAGGATACCATGAAATCGGAGAGATCGGCCTTCGATTCGAAGGTGATCGTGCTGTCGGTTCTGGAAGCGAGGGTGAAATAATCGAACGATATCTTGTTGAAAAATCCGGTCACGATATTCGAGAGGATATTCTCCCGTTCCAGCTCGGTTTTCTTTTCCAGCGATTCGGCGGCCAGGTGGAACAGATCGTTCCGCATGGTGATAAGGGCCTTACCCTTCTGCGGCGCGCCAAGGCTGGCGGTGATACCGATCGTTATCGCCGGGGAGGTGTTCGGTGCGGCGATCTCCACAAGCTCCGGCGAATCGGCATCCAGCACCAGCGCCGGGCGCCCGATATCCCCATCGGGGAGGTTGCCGAATTCGCAGTATTTATGGGTGGGATCGAAAAATATCCATCGTCCATTGTGCTTGTAGGCGCAGATGACATGGTTGAACTGCGATACATGCGTGCCGGCGAATTTCGGTGTCGGGACGGTGGAAAGGAGCGCCATATCCACCTTTATTCCCTCGCGCCGTGCCAGCGCCGCAACCAGATACGCGCGGTCCTTGCAATCGCCGTAGCCACGTTTCAGCACCAGCGAGGGATCGCGCGGCACAAATGCGTGCATCGCCCCCTCATCGGCGATATAGCGGATGGTGCTCCGCACATGATCGTAGATGATCCTGATTTTCTCCAGATCGGATTTGGCCCCCTTGAGATCATCTTTCAGAAGATCGGCGAACGCCGGTTCCAGCGCCGGTTTCTGATCGAAGAGTTCCATATACCACCCTGCAAAATCGGCGATGCCGGTGGGGTTGAGCGATGTTCCCCCCTCTAGCATCCGGATCTGCACGGCGCCCCGCATATCGTTATAGGGGAAATTCGGAAGTGCCGGCCGCGACGTTATATCCGTGAATTCCAGCACCGTCATTTCCTTGTCGCTGCGGTCGATCCGGTAGGAAAGGGAATCCTGTGGAAAGAAGAAATCGAACTCCGCGGTCACATTATCCGGATGGTTGATAACGATCCGGTATTCCTTTATGTAGTTGATATTCGGGAGCGTCACAACCGGAAGGAAGGCGGGAGAGCTGTACTCGCGGCTATAGGAGTACCATATCTGGTCGCCCTGCGCGATATCGCCCGGAAAATCAATGGTGCGAACCCTGAGATTGGAGATAAAGACATCGCTCCCGCGGGCCGTCTCCTCACCGAATCGTCCCGCCGGCAGATCGCGTCCCTTGTACATGGCGCGCATGCCCACGATGCTATCGAAAAACTGCTCGCCGATCGAGACGTTCGTGATGGAGGTGGATCGTTTGGAGAGATATGTGCGCGTGACGTCGGTTTTCGACGAGAGCCTGTAACTCTCCCCGGATGCTGCCAGGGTGAACGTCGTGGTCATCGACAGTTCAACATCGGGTTCATCGGCGGAGAGAGGCTGACAGGAGAGAGCCAGGAGAATGAGAGCAAGACGCAGGATAAGCTTCATGGCGAGCGGACGGGTTGGTCGCCTGCATTCCCGGAGTATTGTGGCGCGGGATGCCAGGGCGCAGAGAAACGAAACGGCGAGAATATACTCTTCCTCGTGTGGCAAACCTAGGATAGTATGTGGGGATGATCCATCCGGTCCGGCGGTGTTCAACAGGAGTTTTTCCGGGTATCCGCCGGCGGTTTTCCGGAGCGGACGGCCGTGCCGGCGTTACAAAATCGTGCGGCCGTGTCATCAATGCGATGATTCCGTGCTGCAACGGGGCGGGAGCATCGGGCCGGAGTTCCCGGCATCGGTTCGGTATGGGAATCCATCATCTCCATCTATGTAATCAGCGGAGTAATCATGAAGCGTTCGTCTCTGGTCTGCCTGCTGTTTCTGGTGTTCTTCTCGTTCGGCTACCGGTTCAATATCTCCGGTTCCGGCGAGGTCTCCAGAATCTATCTGCATGGCACTACCCTGATCCGGACCACGCCGGGCACGGGAATCCGGTTCTACGATCTTTCCAATCCCGCCGTTCCCAGGGAGCGGGGAAGCATTGCGATAACCGGGAATATCGATGTAGCCGTCAGGGAAAAGTATATGTACGCCGACAAGGGAAGGGATCTGGTGGTGTTCGATATCTCCGATCTCTCCGGGGCCGTTGCGGTGGATACCATCCGGAATGTGTTCAACTCCGAGTATACCTGGATGCCGGTCGATGAGCCGGTCGGCACGGTGGAGATGGGAAATTCCGGCTGCAACTCCTGCTCCGACCAGTCGCCGGTGATGGCCGAGGCGGGCAGCGGCAGGTCCAACGATGCCGCCAGCGGAGGGAAGGCCGGCTCGCTCTCGCGGTTCGCGGTGGTGGGGGAGTATCTCTACTGCCTGGACAACCAGACGCTGCATGTCTACGATGTCTCCGATCCGGCGCGCCCGCGGTATCGCAACAAGGTATCGGTGGCGTGGGATATCGAGACGCTGTTCCCGTATCAGGACAAGTTGTTTATCGGCGGCCGGTCCGGCATGTACATCTATAATGCGGCCGACCAGGAGCAGCCGGTTTATATCGCTGAGTTCAGCCACCGGCGCAGTTGCGATCCGGTCGTGGTGGAGGATGGGCGCGCCTATGTGACGCTGCGTGGCGGCAACGCCTGCAACGGTTTCGAGAACCAGCTCGATATCATCGATATCAACAATATCCGGTCGCCGAAGCTGCTTGCCTCCTACCCGCTGGCCGGCCCGTACGGTCTCAGCGTTCGCGACGGAGTCGTGCTGGTCTGCGACGGCGCGGCGGGGCTGAAGATTCTGGATGTGAAGGACGCGAATAATGTGAAGCAGATAGGGCAGGTGAAGAATGTGGTGGCGCACGATATCATTCTGGATGGCACCATGATGATCCTGTCGGCCGAGGATAAGTTCTATCTCTACGACGTCACCAATATCGCATCGCCGGTGCTGTATACGCAGCTTGCGTTCTAAGTACCTGGGAGAAAGGTTTCTGCGATGCGTTGTCGCGGAGTTCGACTCCGCAACGCCTGCGAACACTACGGCGGATTTCAATTGAGTTAAGCCTTTTCAGATCAAGAAGAAGGGGCCGCTCCTCCGGAGCTTCCGCAGAAAAGAGCGCTGACGCTTCGGCTACAGATAGCCAACACCTATAGGTGTTGCCTCTGGGGGCCACGACAGATTAACCATAGTGAAATCCGCTCTAAGGCGGGCGGAGTTCAACTCCGTCCGAACAGCGCCCACAATCCCGGGGAAGGTATCCCGAAGCACAGAGGATTTTCGATTCGCGATGATGCCCGATTGTCGCTGTATGATTAAGGATTCGGGTTGCCGCAGCCTTATCCTGGTTGCCGGTGAAGCCCCGTAGATTTCGCAGCGCATCCTGCCCGGCCATGCTGGTTCGGCGAGATGCGCTGCACCGTTTTACGGGGCTTTGTGTTGCCTGGGACAGGAGGTAGAGATGATTTTGCTGAGATCTCATCTCTTGAAGAATGCGCCGCTCCTGGCGGAGCTTCATCAGGAAAGAGCGAGCTGGCCCTGCGGATAGGATCGTACCATGGGTATCCTGCGGTGGCATGGAGACAACGCCGAGTGCGGCTCCTCCGGACCGGCCTTACCCAACGTCACTGTAATGCGGCCGATATTCCGTATAAACAACGATGCCCGGCCGTGGATTTCCACAACCGGGCATCATCTGTCTGATCGCTGCGCTGCGATGGCCTACTTGACCACCTCCATCATCCGCGAGAGACGCTCGGTCGGCGTCTGCAACACGTAGATGTACGTCCCGCTCGACAGCTTCGTCGCGTCCACCGTCAGCACATACCGACCCGCCTTCGCCTCCCCGCTCACCAGCACTGCCACCCGGCGGCCCAGCAGGTCGCTGATGAACAGCTCCGTGCGCCCATCCTCCACGATCTCGTACTCCAGCTCCATCGTCGTGTTTACCGGGTTCGGACGTACCGGCTTCAGCACCACCTCCCCGCTCCCACGGATCACTCTGCTGTCTCCGGTGACGCACACCTCCTCCAGCGTGAACGTCGCGTTGCGCGTCGCAACGGTGATCTCCGGGTGGTTCACCCACTCGAACGATGCGATCCGCACCGGCGTCGGCGCCATCGTCTCGCCCAGCGCCGCGATGAACGCCAGCGTCGCCACCGGGCTTCCGGCCTGGAACGGCGCGCTGAACGTGTAATCGATCTGCGACTCATCGCCGGCCACCGGGGTGCGGCTGATCTCCGTAATGCCCGCGCTCGGCACCGGGATCAGCAGCGAGCGATTGTAGCGCACCGTGGCCTTCAGCGAGGTGACGCCGAGTCCGCCCAGCTCTCCGGTTCCCTCGGCCAAGAGCGGCACCTGCACGCGCTCGCCGGGGGCAGCCGCGAAATCCTCGATCCAGACGGTGGTGGCCGATAGGCCGCCGCGTCCTTCCAGGGTGATCTCGGCGGTCAGACGGCAGGGGATCTCGGTCTCGGCGCGGACGGTCGCATTCTGCAGGCCGCTGGTGCCGGTGTAGGAGACGACCACTTCGAGCTCTTCACCCGGCGCGAGCGTTGCCGGCAGGGGAGGGGTGCTCGAGACAAGTGCGAACGGCGCGGTGATGCCGCTGAGCGTCACGTTGGTCAGCGGAGCCGAGCCGGTGTTGCGATAGCGCAGGGTCTGGGTGGCCGTCTGGGTCTGCGGAACGGTCCCGAAGCTGACTGCCGGTGCGCTTGCCACGGCCAGCGCGCCATCGATGCGGCTGCCATCCAGGTAGATGGTCCGCTTCATCCCGCACGGTTGCAGCGTCACCTCGATCGAGCCGCTCAACTCGCCGTCGGCATCCGGGTTGAAGCTCACCTGGAAGCTCTGCGGTACGTTGTTCGGCAGCGTGGTGCCCGGCGTGATGCTGGTGGTGAACGGTCCAACCAGCAGCACCGACTCGATCGTACTGATCGCAGCCCCGGCGCTCGTGTTGGTGATCACCAGCGAGAGCGTCTTGCTCTGCTGGTCGCAGAAGACCAGCTGGCCGAAGTGCAGGCTGTCGGCCACCGCCACGCTCATGCCCTGGGATGATCCGTTCAGAGCAACCCGGATGGTGTCGTTGCACTCTCCGTAGACCAGGCGCAGATCACCGCCGGCCGGTCCCGGTCCCTGCGGCTCGAAGCGCACACCGATGGGGCGGGTCTCGCCCGGCAGCAGCGTCAGCGGCAGGGAGGAGGTCATCTTGAATCCGGATGGCACATCCTGGAATCGCACCTCCACCGGCACGCTGCCGGTGTTGCTGAGGCTGATAGAGGAATCAGAGCGGGAGTCGCATCCGACCAGTTCCCCGAAGTCGATGCCGGCCAGATCGGCCGCGGCTATCGGCTTGACGTTGGTCGCATTGAAGGTGACCTCGATGCTGCCATCGCAGTTGGCGGTGGAATACGGAATGCTCAAGGTTGCCGGGAAGCTACCGGCTCCGCCCGGGGTGTAGCGCACGATGTAGCGTGCCGTGTCCGATGGAGCCAGCGTGCGCGCTCCTGCCGGATAGAGCACCTGGTAGGGAGCGCCGACCGGTCCGATCAGTGGTGCAGCCAGATCCAGCAGAGCGGTGCCATTGTTGGTGACGATGATGGTCGTGTCGCGCGGGGTCGCCTCGCAGGAGAGCACCTGGCCGAAGTTGACCCCGCCGAGGTTGGCCGAGGCGAGCATGCTCTGCTGCTGGCCGGTCAAGGCGATGACGGAGGTTGCCCCGCAGGAGCCGATCAGCCGCAGCTCGGCGGTGGCCGTGCCCACCGCGATCGGCGAGAAGACCACCACCACGCGCACCGAGTCGCGCGGCTTGATCGTGACCGGCAGGCCGGGCTCGATCACCGCGTACGGTGAGAGCAGGTTTGGATCGTCGATCAGGATCTCTGTGTCGTCGTCGTTTCTCAGATAGAACTCGCGCGTGGCGGTGTTCTGGCAATCGCCGAGGATGCCGAAGTCCAGCGTGCCGAGGCTCGCCGAGATCTTCGGGGTTCGTACGGTGACGGTGACCGAGTCGGTCTTGATGCAGCCGCCGGCATCGGTGATCCTCACCCGGTAGGTCGTCGTCGCCGACGGCCGCGCGACCGGGTTGGCGCACGTGGTGCAGGAAAGACCGTCGGCCGGCTCCCACAGATAGCTCTTGCCACCGGTCGCCACCAGCTGCGTGGTTGCGGTGGGGCAGATCACGGTGCTGGCGCTGATCGTGGTCTTCGGCAGCGGGCGCACGGTGAGATCGACCGTATCGAGGACACGGCATCCATTGTAGTTGGTGACCGTGACGATGAAACGCTGGTTGGCCGTCGGGTTGAGCACCGTCGGCTTGCGCAGGGTGGCATCATCAAGCTGGTCGGCCGGGGTCCACGCATAGGTGATGAGCTCGGTACCGCCAACCGGGTCGGTGCCGATCGTGACCGGCTCTCCCTGACAGGTAGAGACATCCGGGGCGTGATACGTCACTGGGGATTCGTAGTGGTAGGCGAATTCCTCGATGTACTTGCATCCGTTGGCATCAGTGACGGTAACCTTGATCTTGGCATCCTTGGTAAAGACCGCCCGTGGTCGTGCAATCTCGCGCTGGTCTGCGGGGATGGCCTCCTCGTCGTCAGTTTCCCAGAGATAGGAGTATGGCGGCGTGCCACGGCTGGCTCCGCCATCAACACCGAGGAGGACCGGCTGGGGACAGTTGAGGGTCAGAATGCTGCCAATAGAGTAGTAGGGCGGTTCCCAGACGGTGACCTTTTTGGAGCCGCTCAGTTCGCAGCTTCCCACTACCGTATAGGCGGTGTAGGTGCCGCTTTCGGTGACGGTAAGGCTGGTTCCCTGGGGGAAGCTCCGGCTGGGCTCCTCCATTTTCCTCCAGGTTGCGGGGCTGGAGCCATTCTCCACCCGCAATGTTACGCTGCCGCCACGGCAGAACTCCAGAGGCCCGTCGGTGCTGAAACGCAGCTGCGAGATCTCGCCGACGCCGGTGAGGGGCTGTCCCAGACCCGACTTTGTTCCTCCGGCGATTCCGGGCCCAGCTCCCCAGGCCGTATTCAGATAGGCATATTCTACGCCCCCGGCTCCTCCCGCAAGATCGAAGCTGCCGGCCGGTACGGGGTTTCTGCTGAGCAATGCGCCGCCGCCGCCGCCGCCGCCGGGGCCTGCCCGCTCGGTGCCATAGACATTTCCTCCCTTGCCGCCGCGTGCCACGAACCTGATACCGGAGCCCACGGTGTTGGCATACAGGGCGATGGTTCCCCCTGCGCCGCCGCCGCCGGCTCCGTCGCTCATTGCATTCCCAGGTACGGGGAGGCCGGCCGAGCGCGCGCTATCGCCGTTGGCGCTCATCGTGAACGAGCCGCTGGACTGGATACGATCGGCAATGATAAGGATGATGCCGCCGCCGCGGGCCCCATCGGTGCCGGTGCCATTGTTCTGATGTCCCGCGCCGCCGCCGCCGCCCATGATGAGATGTGCCTGGGGAAGGTTCTCATAGGTATTGTAGGGCGATCCGCCGGAGGCCTGTGCGCGGGAGCCCCGGCAGGTGGGGCGCTCGGTAACCCAGCCCCCTGGACCGCCGGCGCCAAAGTTTGCGCCGCCGCCGCCGCCGCCGTTATGATTGGGACCGCCGCCGCCGCCATTGCCCCAGGGGCCAGAGCCGGTGCGGTTGTTGGTATTGCCGAATCCCTCCCCTCGCAATCCGTTATCATCGGTTGCCGAGCAGGCGGTCATGTTCCGTCCCGCCGGCAGAGTGCGGAAATCCTGACCGTAGCCAAGCGCATCGGCGATGATGTCGGCGCGCAGAGTAAGGGTGCCGGGAACCTTCAGCGCGATCACGCCGCCGCTCCCCCCGTCCCACGGTTTGCCCAGAAGCGGCTCGGTGATGACCGCATCGCCGGAAACCCTCGGGAGCTTGATGACCTGGATGCCCTGCGAGATATCGAAGCTGTCCGGATAGCCCACGAGCTGCTGCTTCAGAGGAATAGTACCGGCCGCATAATCGGGGTCACCGCCGACGACGTTCATCTGCCAGTGTCCGGCCTTGCTGATCGCCAGCAGGGAGCCGTCCGCATTCAGCCGTGCGCCCCCCATCTGCATGATGATGATGGTATCCCCCTTCTCCACGGCCACGCCGTCCACCGTAATCAGGCAGGGCCTGATCTCGAGAACCTTCATATAGCTGTTCTGATAACCCGACAGCTCCGTTTGCGCAAACGTTGCCGTGCCGCTCAGCAGCAGCAATCCCATCAGGGCTATCATCCTGATGAGCAGCGCGCGGCCGGGCTTCATGCGGGGTCGTTCACCGGAAGGGTGCAACGCCGGATGTAGAGAGTCGAGAATGCTCATAGGTGCGATGGGTTGGAGTGAACGGTGCCAGATGCCGCGCGGCTGGTGGTACCAGCCAGGGGGCATGCTTGCCGCCAGGAGTGGGGGATAGGAGAGAAACAGGATACGTGCATGGGAGATACGTTCGGCATTGGTTCCAGCGATGCGATTGCCGCGCCTGCATCGAAGCGGCCTGCTCTGGGGCTTGCGATGCGGCGGCAGCAGCCGATGAACGGATTCCGGGGGGATCGTTGTTCAAGGAAATTTCGGGGGAGCCGCCATACGGCTGCTCACCTCGTGTTCCGGAATGGCTTGGTTCCGGCGATGCGGTTCGTCCGGATCAGGGGCATTTCCCTTCGCGGACCGTGACGGTGATGCAGCCGTTGGCATCCTCGGCCACCTCCATCTCCACGCAGCAGCAGCAGCCGATATTGATGCTGGCGGTCTGCCCGGCCTTCAGCTTGCCGCCGACTTCCGATCCTCCCTGCGTTCCCGATATCTGGGCGTCGCGGAACGGCATGGGGTTCCCCATCTGTCTTGGTACCGGGAAGGTGTAGGTGCCGGGTGCATCAAACCCGGTAAAGGGGGAAGTAAGGGGGATTCTGACGGGGCCGGGACCCCAGGAGGATTCCACGATCAGCGGGAAGGCACAGGGGGGGACGGTGTTTTCGATGACAACGGTCCATTCGCAATCCTGTGCCGAGGCACGGCTGCTCCCGGCAATCGCCAGCAGCGCCAGCATCAGCAGCGCCGGTAGAAATCTCCTGTAGATGGAAGGAGTAGAACCTTGGTGCATAACGGTGTATATAAGTATAATGACGTGTCGAAATCTGCCTGGGGCCATTCCGCCCGATACCCGTGGGGGCGTGCGGGCGATCCCGGTTCCACCTTCTGCGATGGGAGGGGCGATATTGGCCGGTACTCATCTCAATTGCCGCCGTTTTCGCCCCGGAACCGGGGAGAATCTTCTGTCCTATGCTCTGTTCGGAGCCCGTACGCTCCAATCCGGCCGGGTGATCTGCCGGGGATATCATCGTAATGACCTGCAACGGCACAGGAAGTTACACCTGGAGTGCCCTGCGATAGCCACTGCTCATTTCTAGTTGACGTTCCTGCAGGTACCGGCGTCACAGTAGAATCCCGATTATTTGCACGGGCGTACCGGCCATCCTCCATCCCAGGGTGATACCATGGAGGCGGGAGGGACCAGGCAAGGGTAGAGCAAGCGAAGGAACCGACTGAAGCGATGGTGGTGATCAGAGCCCCATGCTCTGACAAGCGACACCATTGCAGCAACTACGTTCGTGAAGAACAGTCAATGGCGTATACATAGGATCAATCCGATCACTAAGGTAACGGGGGGCGACCCGTAGATGCAAGACTTAATCCTGATGTGCTTTATTGTATAGTTGGGTCCGGATGGAGAGATGCCTCCGGTGGCAGTGTGGAGGGAAGGGATAAAGGAGAATGTCGGGCCCGGCCGGGTTTCCTGGCGCGCCCGCATCGCCTGTGCGGCAGCGGGGTATGCCGTTTGATGCTGTTTTCCGGGGAGATGCCCCGTATGCGCTGAGATGCATCCTTGCAGCATCCCGGATGCCTGGCCGCCCGCCAATGCATCGTGCTCCTGTGCAGCCCTGCGGGCGCCCGTTCTGCCGGAACCCATGGGTTTTCATCCTCCAACATCGTCACCAGCTTCACGGAGCGGCCTCAGCATGGCAAAAATCAACTACGACTGCCTCAACTGCGTGGGCTACTGCTGCGCGATCTACGAGCGGGTCCCGGTAACTCCGGAAGATATCGATCGTCTGGCCCTGCACTTCAATCTCTCCCCGGAAGGGGCCCGGCGCCGCTTCACGAAGATGCACGCCGGGGAACGGGTGCTGCGCCGTACCCCCGATCCTCTCTTCGGCCGATCCTGCATCTTCCAGGACCCGAAGAAGCGCCTGTGCAGCATCTACGAGGCCCGGCCGCAGGTCTGCCGCGAGTGGCCCATCGAGGGCACCACCCGCTGCGTCTACTACGATATGCTCCAGTTCGAACGGCGCCAGCAGGGAAATCCCGATGTCGTCCCGCTGGTCAGTATCACCTTCATGGACCGGGAGGAGGGAGGGTGAGGATTTTCGATTTTCGATTTTGGATTTTCGATTGGGAGAGGGAAGCGGAGGATTTTCGATTGACGATTTTAGATTGGCGATTATATACCTGATAGACCCAAGCATGCCAGATGCATTACGCAAAGCCGCGAAGGCGCAAAGAAGATGTCTTTCTTTGCGCCTTCGCGGCTTTGCGTGGAGTTCTTCCGAGAGCGCCTACTGGGGGTCGCTCAAGTATGATAGTTGCCTTTAGATTTTCGATTGGGAGAGAGTGTGCTTTTCGATTGGGGGAGGGGCGGATGGCGTTGAACTGATCCGCATGAACGCCATTCCCGGCCCCCGGACGCCCGACTCCCCGGCATCCATAGTTCGTAGCAAGAAACAACTGGCGCGCGGAACTCCCGTCCGCTAACTTCGGCATCCCAGATGCAGGAGGTTGGCGCGGAGTTGTAGTCCGCGCCCCACACTGCAATGCAGGACTGGGCGGCTTGGAGCACGACTCCAGCCCAACAAATACCTGTCGGAATCACCTGTAACGGTGCATGAGACTCCCGTGAGCTTCAGATCCCATAACGAACCGGTTCCCGTCACCATCGTGACCGGATATCTCGGGGCGGGAAAGACCACCCTGCTGAACCATATCCTCAATGGGGGGCATGGCCGCCGTATCGCGGTCATCATGAACGAGTTCGGGGAGATCCCGATCGATCATGAACTGGTCCTGAATGTGGAGGAGGGGGTCTATACGCTCGCCAACGGTTGTATCTGCTGCACCGTCCGGGACGATCTTGTGGAGGTGCTGGAGGAGTTGATGGAGCGGCGCGAGGCGTTCGATCAGATCATCGTTGAGACCACGGGGCTGGCCGAGCCGGGGGGGATCATCATGACCTTCCTGACCCACCCGGATGCCGGGGAGGCGTTTGTGGTGGATGGGATCGTGACGGTGGTGGATGCCGTTCATCTTCCCGATCAGCTCGGCCGGAGCCCGGAGGTGCCGCATCAGATCGCCTATGCCGATCTCATCCTTCTTAATAAATCAAGCGAGATATCCCCTTCGCTTCTGGCCGAACGGGAGCAATCGCTCCGCGCGATCAATCCTCTGGCCTCCATCGTCACGACCAGCCATGCGGAGATCGACGCCGACGCCGTGCTCGATGTGGGGGGCTTCGATGCCGCCCGGATCGATCTGCGTGCCGGAGGAGCCGGCAGGGTAACCCATGAGGCCGATATCTCCTCGGTCGGTATCGTCATCCCCGGATCGCTCGATCCGGAGTGTTTCGAACGGTGGGTGGGGGAGCTGATAGCCTCCCATCACGAGTCGATCTACCGGATGAAGGGGATTCTGAGCCTCGCCGGCCAGCCGCGGCGCTACATCTTCCAGGGGGTCCATGCGCTCTCAAGCTGGCAGTACGGGGAGCCCTGGGGGGAGCGTACGCGGGAAAGCCGCTTCGTCCTGATCGGCAGGGATCTGCCCGCCAGTGCCCTCCGGACGGGCTTGCAAGGATGCGTGGCGGGAGAAGAGGTCCAGGAGTCCGGAGATCCGGAAGCTACGGCGCCGGAAGAGCCCGCCCGGTGAATATCTCCACGCCATTGAACAGATCCACGATCTACCTGCCAGCCCCGTGCGTTCACGACCATCCTATTGAACTCCGGCCCTATCCCCGCTAATAACTCATCTGTTCATCCGTCCTTATTCGCAACATCTTCCCGGACTCGGAATATTTGCGTAATTTCGCCCGGGAATCAATCACGAGAGTATCAACACGGGAACGACCCATGTACGGAAACCTGTCTGTTATCGATGCGCAGCCGCAGGACCCCAGGCTTGCCGAAGACCCGGAGAAACTGGCTGAGTTCGAGGCCCGGATCGATCGCGGCGAGAAGATAGAGCCACACGACTGGATGCCACGCGAGTATCGCCGGCAGCTTGTCCGGATGATCGAGCAGCATGCCCATTCCGAGATCATCGGCGCTCTTCCGGAGGGTACCTGGATCACTCGCGCCCCCGGCTTCCGCCGGAAGATGGCGCTGATGGCGAAGGTGCAGGATGAGGTCGGCCATGCCCAGCTCCTCTATAGCGCTGCGGAGACTCTCGGCAAGTCGCGTGAGGATATGATTAACGACCTCATCAGCGGAAAATCGAAATATTCCAACGTTTTTAACTATCCGGCCGAGACCTGGGCGGATACGGCGGTGATCGCCTGGCTTATCGATGCCGGCGCCATCGTCAACCAGGTGCTCAACTCCAAGGGCTCCTACGGCCCGTACTGCCGCGCGCTGGAGCGTATCTGCGTGGAGGAGTCGTTCCACCTGAAGTACGGCTACGATAATGTGGTCACCCTCGCCACCGGCACCCCGAAGCAGCGGGAGATGGTGCAGGAGGCGCTGAACCGCTGGTGGAAGCCGATCATGCACTTCCATGGCCCCCCCGATACCGTCTCGGTCCATACCGAGAAGCTGGTTCGCTGGAAGGTGAAGATGGCAAGCAACGACCAGATGCGCCAGGAGTTCCTGAACTCCTATGTGCCGAAGATCTGGGAGCTTGGGCTGACCGTGCCCGACCCGAATCTCCGCAAGAACGAGGAGACCGGCCGCTGGGAGTTCAGCGATCCGGACTGGGAGGAGTTCAAGCGGGTTATCAACGGCGACGGCCCCTGCAACAAGGAGCGTCTGGCCGTTCGCCGCATGGCCGAGGAGCAGGGAACCTGGGTGCGCCGCGCGCTGGCACGTCCCTCGGCGAAATATGTGACGCCGCTGGCCTGATCCGGCAGCGCACGGAAGTGACGATAGAACCGGGAGGACACAGAGTATATCGGATGATGCTCTGTGCCTCTTTGGTTTTGGGCCCTGCCGAACCGTTCGGCCGCCCGGCGAGCCAGGGGGCTCCGACCCCGTATTTATCAACAGGATTGACTAGCATGACGATCAAGTCCCTCGATCCCAGGGTGACCAGGGCAAACATCCCCCAGGAGAACGACCCCTGGAATCCCCTCCCCCCGATGGATCAGTATGAAACCTACGAGGTGTTTCATCAGGCTGTGCGCGGAGCGCATCCGGAACATGTAGGATCGCTGCACGCCCCGAACCCCGAGATAGCCCTGGTCTTCGCAAAGGAACAGTACGCCCGCCGCTCCAAATGCGTGGCGCTCTGGGTGGTGCGCACCGCCGATATCCAGACGATCGGAGTAGAGGATGCCGATGTGTTCGAAACCACCCCGCAGAAGGATTATCGCGAAGCACGAGGTTACCGCGTCGGCGGAAAGCTGACGGCTTTCAAACGCAAAAACACTACGAACAATGACTGATGCCCCCGCGCTGCCCGAGAGCGATGCCATCGCCTTGAAGGATCTCCTCTTCCGGATGGCCGATGATGAGCTGGTGATCGCCCATCGCAACTCCGAGTGGACCGGCCTGGGACCGATTCTGGAGGAGGATATCGCCTTTTCCTCTATCGCCCAGGACAAGCTCGGCCATAGCCAGGCGCTCTACGCCATCCTTGCTACGCTGGGGGAGCCGGAGCCGGATATCACCGCGTTCACCCGCGATGAGACGCACTTCCGCTGCTGCCATCTGGTGGAATATCCGATCGGCGATTATGCCTTCAGCCTGATGCGCCATTTCCTCTTCGATACCGCCGAACTGCTCCGCTACGAGATGCTGGAGGGCTCCTCCTACGATCCCCTGGCGAAGCTGGCGCTGAAGATCAGAGGGGAGATCAAATACCATGTGTTCCATGCCAATACCTGGGTGGTGCAGCTCGGTGCCAAGGGAAGCGAGGAGAGCCACGCCCGCATGCAGGCCGCGCTCAACGAGGTGTTTCCGCTGGCGCTCGGCATCTTCGAGCCGTCCGGATACGAGGCGGAACTCGCCTCCGGGGCCATCTTCGCCGGCGAGGAAGCCCTGCGCGAGCGCTGGCTGGGGGCCATAGCGCCCACACTGGAAGCTGCTTCCCTCCGCCTTCCCGATCTCGCCTCGGCGACCCCCGCCTATGGCGGACGCAAGGGATATCATACCGAGTTCCTGGCCCCGCTCCTGGAGGAGATGACCGAGGTGTTCCGGATCGATCCCTCGGCGGAGTGGTGAGATGAGCACCACCCAGGAAGTATGGGAAGCGCTGAAGGATGTGAAAGATCCCGAGATCCCGACCATTTCCCTGGTCGATCTCGGGGTTATCACCGATGTGCATGTGGATGACCGCAATGTGGTGCATGTTTCCATGACCCCCACGTTCGTCGGGTGCCCGGCCATGGATTACATGCGCGACGAGGTGCGCGCCCGGCTGCTGCGCATGCCGTTTACCGATGTGGATGTAAAGGTGACGTTCGATGTGCAGTGGAGCACCAACCGGCTCACCGATGAGGGGCGCGCCCGCCTGCTGGAACATGGACTGGCCCCGCCGGAACCGTACGAGGGAATGCTCCGGCTGGAGGTGCTCAACAATACCCCCTGTCCCTTCTGCGGCAGCCACGATACCGCCCTGCGCTCTCCGTTCGGTCCCACGCTCTGCCGCTCGCTCCATTACTGCAATGCCTGCCGCCAGGGCTTCGAAGGTTTCAAGCCGGTCTAGGAAATTTTCGATTTTCGATTTTGGATTTTCGATTGGGGGAACGATGTCCGGGGCCGGGGCCTCTGCGGGCGGGGAGAAGAAGACGAGGATCTCCAATGGAAAGACGCGTCATTATTCCGCGCTGCCAACCACTATCCATAACTATTAATAAACCCCCATTCCACCGCCCGATGTCCGCTCTTGCTAAGAACTAAGCTCTAAGAACTAAATCCTAAGCCCTAAGCCCTAAGAACTACCACCTAACACCTCGTAACACTTCCCGTTTCCGTGCGTGTATCGGATTAGACTGCGCAGTCAAGCAACTCAAGCCGGTGGATGATCCGCTGCGAAATGCGGCGGCATCATGATATCGGCGGAATATCCTGTTATCTCTCGAATTATTTTTCAGGAGAGCTTGCAATGCCAGTTATCAGAATATCCCTCGCTCGCATTTCGGCCATCGTTCTCCCCGCTCTGCTGTTCGCCGCCTGCGGCCCCGAATCCTTCCGCAGCGAGGATGGCGGACACCAGCAGATGAAACGCTCATCACCGGAGGTCAATGTGGCCCCCGCACCGTACGAGACTGAATCACGTGATTTTGCGGCGGCGCCGGAACCGCAGGAAAATGTAGGGGGTGAGGAATATGATAGAATTTTCGATAACGATTTTCTCAGCCCCGCCACCAACCCGCTCTCCACATTTTCCATCGATGTAGATCCCGCCTCCTATAGTAATGTGCGCCGCTATATCCGGAACGGAACGCTTCCGCCTGCCAGCGCCGTCCGTATCGAGGAGCTTGTCAATTATTTCCCATACGATTATCCGCAGCCATCCGGCGAACATCCGGTATCGGTAAGCACCGATATCGCGCGCGCTCCGTGGAACCCGGCGAATAAGATCGTGCAGATCGGAATTCAGGGGAGGAATATCCGCCCCGATCGCATTCCCCCCGGCAATCTGGTGTTCCTGGTGGATGTCTCCGGATCGATGGCGCAGGATGACAAGCTCCCGCTTCTGCAACGTTCGTTGCGCGTTCTGGTGGAGCAACTGCGTTCGGAAGATCATGTAGCCATCGTTACCTATGCCGGATCGGCCGGGCTGGTGCTTCCCCCCACGTCCGGCGCGGACAAGGAGCGGATACTCGCCGCAATCGACGGGCTGGAGGCCGGAGGGGGAACCGCCGGCGAAGGGGGAATCCGGATGGCATACGAGGTCGCCGGAAGGAATTTCCGCAGCGATGGAAATAATCGCGTGATCCTCGCCACCGACGGCGATTTCAATGTCGGGCTTTCCAGCGAGGAGGAACTGGTTAATCTGATAGAAACGCAGCGCAGCAGCGGCGTATTCCTTACGGTGCTCGGATTCGGCGAGGGAAATCTGAAGGATGACCGGATGGAGGCGCTTGCCGACAAGGGGAACGGCCAGTATGCCTATATCGACGGCATGGACGAGGCTCGGAAAATGTTTTCCGGCCAGCTTGCCTCCACTATGTTCACCATCGCAAAGGATGTGAAAATTCAGGTGGAATTCAATCCGGCACGGGTGAAATCCTACAGGCTGATAGGGTATGAAAACAGGACTCTGGCCGCGCGCGATTTCAACGACGACAGCCGTGACGCCGGGGAGATGGGCGCCGGGCATTCGGTGACCGCGCTCTACGAGATCGTCCCCGCCGATGCTGCCGTGCGCCCCGGTGTCGATCCGCTGAAATATCAATCCTCCGGAGCGCATCCCGAGCTGTACGCGGGAAATGGGGGAGAGGAGATCATGACCGTGAAGCTCCGCTACAAGCATCCCCAGGGGGAGGAAAGCCGGCTGATGACAGCCGCGGTGGCCGATCGTGATGGTGCTCTGGAATCGGCATCGCCGAACCTGCGATTTGCCGCGGCCGTGGCCGAGTGGGGCATGCTCCTGCGCAATTCCAAATATCGCGGCGCCTCATCCTACGATCATGTGCTGGCAATCGCCCGCAAGTCGGTGGGGCACGACGACGAGGGTTACCGCGCCGAGTTCATCGACCTGGTCTCCTCCAGCATCCTTTTATCGCGGGGATATGCAAATCGGTAGAACCTGAAAATCTGAAAAAAGACTTCATATCCGTCGGGTCCGGACAGGAAAAGAATCACGTAAAGCCGCGGCGGTGCAAGGGGGAGAGATCCCCTGGCGCCGTCGCGGCTTTGCATGTGCTCCAGGCAGTGTCTGCCGCCATCGGTGATAGCTGTCCGAAATTCTCATCCGGGCTTGTGGAGAGGGGCTTTCTGGTATTCGTGCTTCTTCTATGCGGGGCCACGTGCGATGCTACAACAGAGCCGTTGCAAGGAGGAGGGGGGGTACCCATTCATGTACTCTTATTCGATGGCAGGAAAGAATAGATTGGGGCAGGCGTAACAAACGTGCACTCCCCAACACCTATTTCCGGATGCCGGTTCATCTGTCATGCGCTCGCGCATGGATGAGCATTGCTTGTGTTGCGGATATCTCCAGACATGTAAGGGATGGTTCCCGACAATATGCTGGAATATTCTCCAACACAAACCTTTGTACGCTTTACCCTGATCCACAACGCTATAATAAAAGGAGGACAGTATGAACACCAGATTGATGACGGCGGTACTCTTGGCTCTGGGCTGTGGTCTTGCAGCCAGTGTCATAAGTTGCGGGGATGATTCCACTGTAACCGATGCTCCCGGCAACTCTTCCCGTAGCGGGCGCTCTCCGGGGCTGCTGGCCGGTAACTGCAATACTACGCTGGCGGTGAACAGGTGCGGGATAGGAAATGCCGGGCTTTCATACAATGAAAATGCCGGAGAACTCCTCGCCTCCAACCTGAATTCGAAGGATGATGGCGTTTCCAGCACATTTGATAAGGCGCATCACTGGGAGCAGAGAATCCAGGCAACCTTGTCCCAGGACAAATATCTGGTATACACCGCATTCGAAGACGGTGCGAAGGAAAGCGAGTTCACCATCGCGTCCATCGACGAAAATCCGGATGACTATACCCTGAGTCCCGTCTTTTATGCGGGTTCAGGCAATTATACCGCTGAAGTTTATGAGCGGGGAACAGTGGTCGCCAGCCAGAGCGGTCTCAATCCCACGCTTCCTTCCACTGTCATAAAAAAGCCGATGACGTGGGCGGAACGGATGGCATTTCTGGCGAGCACCAGACGGCGCCAGCAACAGCGTGGCAAGGGAACCTCTTTTACAGCCGGGGATGATACCTATGGGGCATGCGAGTGGGCCGTGTTAAGCTCGCGCGGCAACAAGATCGAGGTGATTCTTCCTGATGGAACCATCACCAGTGGCGATGAGATACGATTTATCGAGGAATTCGATGAAGATGGGCGATATCCCTACAACACTGTCAGCCGTATCGATATGCGGTCGAATATCGGAGACTATCTGATACAGACCGAATACGCGATACGCTGATGAGCCATATATGCCGTAATTCCATATAAGGGATATATCATATCTCATCGATATGGATTGCGGGTGTTCTGTACGTTCCATGATGCCGTGCCGGCACGCTGGCGCTTTCGCTCTGCCGTGGCGCTACCGCTGGTACGGCATCGTAATAATATTCCGGACGATGAAGCTGCCCGAATAACCTCCTGTACCATCAGGAATAATTCATCCTGCAGGAATGAAAATATCCATCGCATATGGCGCCGGTATCGCTGGTATCCTGATTCTAGGGGTGTTGCTGTGCAAGCCGGCAGCCACACTATCCTGGCGGGCACCTATCCTTCTTATGCCCGATATTGCCGCCTACCATGTTCCGGGGGAGGAGCTTCTGGGGGGAGGCACAACGGTCAGGGATACCGGCTCAACCGCATATGGGCGTTCCGCTTATAATCTCATCAGGGAACACTGGCCCGAATTCTTTAAGGGAAAAATCTCTTTTGTCAACCAGTGGGATGATATGCCCCAGGGGGTAGCGTCGCCACTTGGCCCGTTGTTCAATGCCCGTTCCTGCGATGGATGCCACGATCATGATGGGCGCGGGCAGCCGCCGGCCAGTCCGGATGAAGTCTCCGAATCGATGGTAGTGCATCTCAGTGTTGTAGATGGGGATGGGCCTGCAAGGCCTGATCCGGTCTATGGCAGCCAGCTGGATCTGCATGGCGTTCATGGGGGCGGGTGGGGTCATGGCGAAGGTATCGTGCAGGTTGAATACGATGAACTACGTGGCGTCTATGCCGATGGAGGGAGCTATGCATTGACGAGACCGGAATACCGGTTCCGGCGTCTTGCCTATGGCCCGTTGCACCGGGATATACGGTTCTCCCCGCGTGTTGCGCCATTTAATTTCGGGCTGGGGCTTCTGGAGATGATCCCCGAATCCGATATCCTGGCCCATGCCGATCCGGATGATCGGGATCATGATGGAATATCAGGGAGACCGAATCAGATCCTGGAAATAAAAAGCGGCAGTATGATGCTCGGGCGTTTCGGCTGGAAGGCCAATCAGCCCACTCTCGAGCAGCAGGTCGCCAGAGCGTTTCATGCCGATCTGGGCATTACCACATCGCTCTACCCTGAGGATGTGACTCCCCCTGAATATGTTCTCGGTGAGGGGGGGAATACGCCGGAGCTGGATGAAAAGGTTTTTTCACAGGTGGTCGCCTATGTCCGTTTTCTTGGAGTGCCCCGGCAACGGGAGTGGGAAAAGCCTCTGGTACAACACGGGCGAGCCTTGTTTTCAAGGATCGGTTGCACCGGTTGCCATATCAGCCGGTTCCGGACCGGTATCAACCCTGCATTTCCGGAACTTTCCGATCAGTTGATCCACCCATACACCGATCTGCTCCTGCACGATATGGGCGATGATCTTGCCGACGACCGGCCGGATGGTCTTGCCACCGGGCGAGAGTGGCGCACTCCTCCGCTCTGGGGAATAGGGCTGGTGGAAAAAGTCGGCGGGCATACCCGCTTTCTGCACGATGGACGTGCACGGAATCTGGAGGAGGCCATACTATGGCATGGAGGGGAAGGGGCCGCATCACAGGAATTATACCGGCGATTGCGGAAACAGGATCGCATGGCTCTGCTGGCATTTCTGGAATCGCTGTAGTTATCATCCCTTCAATTCCACGATCAGCAGTCCGGCCACGATCAGCGCTCCGCCGGCAAGGCCGATCATGCCGAGGTGTTCGCCCAGAACCAGCGTGCCGATAATCGCCGCAAATACCGCCTCCATCGTGTAGATGACCGCTGCACGGGTGGGGGCGGTGTCGCGCTGGTAGCGGGTCTGCCAGTAGGTGCAGAGCACCGTGGCGAAGATCGCGAGATACAGAAGCTGGGCCCAGCTCGCCGGATCTCCCGGAGCGCTCCACGGCTCGGTGGAGAGGTTGGTGACAGCCGCCAGCGCCGCGGTTGTCAGAAGCTGCACGGCGGTGAGAACCGCCACGTTTCCGGTGCGGGTGAAACGGTCCAGCATGATGATATAGAGCGCAAAGGCAACCGCGCAGCCCAGCGTCAGCGCGTCCCCCACGCCGAACCCGCCCTCCTTCCAGGGATCGAACAGTCCCGCGAGCGGTCCGCCGGGGGCGGTAAGACCCCACAGGCCGAACAGCACCAGCGCGATCCCCGCCAGCACGTTGGTTCCGGGTGCCCTGCGTGTGACGATGATCTGGAGCAGCGGCGTTATCACCACATACAAGGATGTGATGAAGCCGGACCGGCTGCTCGATGTAAAGGAGAGCCCCAGCGTCTGAAGCGCAAATCCTATGTAGAGGCCGAACCCCAGGAGCGCTCCCTGCCAGAGCTCCGTGCGCGTCACCCCGCCGGCCAGCTTCCGGTGGAAGGCCAGGCAGAAGATGATTGCCGCAAGACCGAAACGCCAGGTCAGCAGCCCCATCGGCATCATCGTGTCCAGCAGTTCCTTGGTCACCGCGAAGGTGGCTCCCCAGATCAGCGTCGTTATCAGCAGCATCCCCTCGGCGCGCCGGCGGCGTGCATCGGGATGCGCGGGGGAGTTCTTCGGAGGGGGGAGTGCGGATTCGGATTCCACGAGCGGCAGGAGAGAGAAGTATTGAATGACCGGCCTCCCCACCGGGGGCCGCCGGAACCGGAAAGGACCAAGATACGGAAGCCGAATCGTGCGGTGGCGGCCTGCCGGACTCTTTTCGCGGGGGCAGCTTTTTTCGGGGCGGCAGAGGGGACCGGTTCGGGTTCTTTTCATTACATTCGTCGGTGCCGCCGGTCACCCATAGGCTGATGAGAACAACTAACCTGATGATGTGCCATGAAAGGTTCCTCCCTCGAGCCTACAAAGCGCTTCTCCAATCGTGTCGGAAATTATCTCCGTTATCGCCCCCGCTACCCACGCCAGATTATCCCCCTGCTCTCTGAAACCATCGGTCTTGAGCCATCCCATGTCGTAGCCGATCTGGGCTCGGGAACCGGTTTTCTTGCCGAGCTTTTTCTTGCCAACGGCAACCCCGTCTATGGGGTGGAGCCGAACCGCGAGATGCGGGAGGCGGGGGATAGTTATCTGAATGCCCGCAATGGTTTTACTCCGGTCAACGGAACCGCCGAATCCACCGGCCTGGATGATGCAAGCATCGATGCCGCCGTGGCGGGGCAGGCCTTCCACTGGTTCGATCCCCCCGCCACCGCTCGCGAGCTGCGGCGGATTCTGCGCGGGCCGGGACGGGTGGCGCTGATCTGGAACGACCGTAAGGTGGATGCCAGCCCCTTCCTGGTGGAGTACGAGGCGCTCCTCCGGAAATATGTGACCGATTACGACCGGGTGGTGCACCGGACGCTCTCCGCCGACGAGCCCGCCATCGCCGGATTCTTCGGCTCCGGGGGCTATGCCCTCACGGTTATCCAGGATCACGAGCAGGTGTTCGATTTCGAGGGATTGCAGGGCCGTCTCCTCTCCTCGTCGTACGCGCCGGTAGCGGGGGAGCCGCACCACGACCCGATGATGGCCGAACTGCGGCGGATCTTCAACGAGCACCAGAGCAACGGGGAGGTCCGTTTTCTGTACGATACCAAGGTCTATCACGGTTTCCTGAAACCATCTCGATAACATTTGCAATAGCACGGAAGCAAAGCCCACGTTATGTTCGCTTGATCGGTTCCTTTTTCATGCTTTCCCCGGTTTTCAATCATGGCCTCCCTGACCCTGCATGCCGCCGAAGTGCTGCTCGCCGAGAGCGGGGAACTCCGTTTCGATTCCGGCGTGGTGGTGGACCAGGATGGAACCATCGTGGAGGCCGGAAGGCTTGCGGAGCTGCGCTCGGGGTATGATCTCCGCCGGGATCATCAGATCCTGATGCCGGGAGTGCTGAACTGCCATGTGCATCTGACCGATGCTCCCCGCCGCGAGCTTGTGCCGGGAGGGGAGGGATTGAACCGATGGGCCCGCAGGCTTATCGCCTCCAGAGGCGAGGGGCCGGGACCGGAAAGGATAGCCGAAGCCGCATTCGATACACTTCTGGAGATGCGGCGCCTCGGTACGGTTGCGGTAGGGGAGGTTGCCAATAATTTCGGCACGCTGGACGCCATCGCGCGCTCCGGCATGCGCTGCCGGTTCATCCATGAGCTGATCGGTTTTCTCGGGGAGCGCGCCGGGGCCATCGTGGCGGGGGCCGATGCCGCCGCCGCCGATGCCCTCATTCCGGAGAACGCGGGCTATGTGCCGGGAGCCCACGCCCCGTATTCGGTGTCGCCGGAGCTGATGCGCCTTATCGCATGGCGCAACCGGGAGAAGGGGACGTTCCTGTACCAGCATCTGGCGGAAGATCCCGACGAGCGCCTGCTGTACGAGCGGGGAGAAGGGCCCTGGCGGCAGATGCTGGAAGTGCTCGGCGTCTGGGACCGCTCCTGGGTGCCCCCGGGCATCCCCCCGATTCCGTACTACGACAGCCTTGGGCTGCTCGATAGCCATTTCGTTGCCGTCCATCTGGCCGATGCCAGCGCCGGTGAGATCCGCCTGCTGGCCTCCAGAGGGGTGAAGGCGATCCTGAGCCCCTATTCCAACATCCATATCACCGGCCGGCTGCCGCTGTTCGAGGAGATCGTCCGCAGCGGGATGACCTTCGCGCTCGGCACCGACGGGCGTGGCTCCAATCCGAGCATCGACGTCTTCAGCGAGGCACGGATTCTGCTCGAACGCTGGCCTGATCTGCGCCCCGGCCTCCTCCTGGGCGCGCTGACGTCATCGGGAGCGGATGTGCTCCAGTTCCCCGATCTGGGCGCGCTCCGAGCCGGCACCCGTCCCGGATTGCTCTCGGTGGAAGTGGAGCGGGGGAGCGATGATCCCGGTGAGATCGAGCGGCAGATCATCCTTTCTCCGAAGACCCGGCGCATCGTCGCCTGAGCGCGCGTCGCCATGTTCATGAACATTTATCCGCGGGAGCCATGAAGAAGATCGTGCTATCGTTTCTCGCCCTGATGCTGCTGGCGGCTACGGCCGCCTACTCCCATATCACCAGCGAGGTGATCTCCTATACCTACGGCGGCAAGACGTTCGAAGGGGTGATGTACTACGACGGTCATGTCGATGGACGGCGCCCCGGCGTGCTGGTGGTACACGAGTGGGAGGGGCTGGACGACTAT
>JBMDXA010000234.1:0-29762 GCA_048594725.1 Candidatus Kapaibacteriota bacterium | reverse complement strand
CCGAGAACCTTAAAGGCGCGCTTCTTCTCCAGCACCACCGCATGCCCGAGATGAAGCTCGGGGGCGGAGGGTTCGGCGCCGAGCTTCACGTGGAGCGGCACGCGGGCCGTGATCGTGCGCTCGATCTTCTGGGCCAGCTCTTCTTCCGGAATGACCTCCTCGGTCCCGCGACGGATCAGATCCATCTGCTCATTGACGGAGGGAAACTTCGAGTTCGACATGATGTATGTGGGCGGCCTTCGGCCGCAGGGCTTAGTACGTAGTTAGTAGTCCGCCGCCTGCGGCGGCTGTAGATAGTAATAGGCGCTCCCGGAAGAATCCCGTGATGCATCTGGCATGGTTGGGTCTATCAGGTATATAATCGCCAATCGAAAATCGTCAATCGAAAATCCCTACTCTTCTCCCCGCCGCAGGTTGCGTTCGGTCTCGCGCTTCTTGATGGTATCGCGCTTGTCGTGCAGCTTCTTGCCGCGCGCCACGCCGATCTCCACCTTCAGCTTCGCCCCCTTGAAATAGAGTGCGAGGGGAACCAGGGTAAGCCCCTTTTCGGCCACGCGCTGGACGAGGCGCTTCAGCTCCTTCTTGTGCAACAGCAGCTTGCGCGGGCGTGTGGGCTCGTGGTTGTTGATGTTGCCGTGCGTATAGGGCTGGATGGTGCATCCCTCCAGCCAGAGCTCCCCGTTCTGCGCCAGGGCATAACTTTCCTGCAACGAGACATGCCCCTCCCGCACCGATTTCACCTCGGTGCCCTGCAGCACGATCCCCGCCTCCACCTTGTCCAGGATCTCGTACTCGAACCGCGCCTTGCGGTTGGTGATAACTGTTTTAATCGGAATAGTATCGCCTGCCATATCTGCCCTCTGTCTCCATACCGTAAAGACGGCAAAGATACGGATGATTCCGGAGAAGGAACATAAAGGGATGCCACGAGAAGCCCCGGCCCGGCATTCTCCTGCCAGACCGGGGCCGTGGATTGTATGCCGCACCTGCCTGCTGCGGGCAGATGCCCGGCAGTATACGGGAACGCCACCATCGCGCCAATGCATTCCTTTCCCTCCTCCGCCCCCGATCCCCCGATCGAACATCCGACATCGGGAATCGGACATTTCCTCCCCTCCTCCTTCCAGGCGTCAATCGAATATCCCCACCTCCGTTACTCCCGCGATCATCTCCGGCGGTTCCGGCGGCGCCTCGCCGATACTGAAGCAGGCGCGTACCTCCTCCGGATCGATCTTTATCCCGGCGCGGCATTCCACCACCGAGCAGAGGACCTCCCCGCGCTCCAGATGCTCCCCCAGATGACGATGCAGGATGATGCCGGCCTGCGGGGCAACCGTATCATCCAGGGTGCGGCGCCCGGCCCCCAGCTCTATGGCGATCAGGCCGAGACGGTAGGAATCGATCGCGGTGATATAGCCGGCGCGGTCTCCCATCACCACCTCGGTAGGTGCCGGCTCCGCGGCATGCTCCACCGCACGCAGGTCGCCCCCCTGGTGCCTGACCAGCTCCAGGAATTTCTCGTAGGCGCTTCCATCGGCAATCGCGCGGCGGGCAAGAGCGGCCCCCTCCTCCAGAGTCCCGGCCTTCCCTCCGGCGGCGATGCAGGCACCGGCCAGCCGCAGCGCCACCTCCATCAGAAACGGCGGCTCCTCCTGGCCGCGCAGCACCCGTACCGATTCGCAGACCTCCAGCCAGTTGCCGATCCGCCGTCCGAGCGGAACATCCATGCAGGTAAGGAAGGTGATGCCCGGCAGCCCCGAGGAGCGGCAGACCGCAGCGATGGAGCCGGCCAGCAGGCGCGCATCCTCCAGCGTGCGCATGAACGCCCCCCGGCCGAACTTCACATCCATCACCAGGGCATCCAGCCCCTCGGCGAACTTCTTGGAAAGTATGGAGGCGGTAAGCAGCGGAAGCGATTCCACCGTGGCGGTCACATCGCGCAGCGCATACAGCTTCCGGTCGGCCGGGGCAAGCTCCAGGGACTGCGCGGCCATGGCGATACCGATGGCACCGATCTGCGCGCGGATCTCCCCCAGCGAGAGCGCCGTACGAAACCCCGGGATCGACTCCAGCTTGTCGGCCGTTCCGCCGGTATGCCCCAGGCCGCGTCCGGAGATCATCGGCACGGCGATGCCGAAGCTCGCCACCACCGGCGCAAGGATCAGCGAGACCTTGTCGCCCACCCCTCCGGTGGAATGTTTATCCACCTTCGGCATCGGGATGGCGGAGAGATCGAGCCGGGCACCGGAACAGGCCATCGCCACGGTAAGCTGCGAGGTCTCGCGTTCGGTCATGCCGGAGAAATAGACCGCCATCAGAAACGCGCTGAGCTGGTAATCGGGGATATCGCCGGAAGCGGCCCCCTCAACCACCCGCAGGATCTCGTCGTCGGTAAGCTCGCCGCCATCCCGCTTCTTTCTGATCAGATTGGTAATCGAATGGCTCATGGATATTCCGGATAAATCATAGAAAGGTGGGACAAAGATAGGTGGTAACGAATAGTCCGCCGCAGGCGGCCGTGGAGAGTGGAATACCCGTGCTGGTTGTTAGAGCCTCGCGGGAAGGCGGGGGATTGCTCCATACTCCTTACCCGTTCGGGCGGAGTTCGACTCCGCCCGCCTCAGTGCTGGCAGGCATTGCGGAGTCGAATGCCACGGCAACGCAGAAAACGTCTCCGTAGATACGTAGTCCGCCACCGGCAGCTGCCCCTCCCCCGGACATTTTCTGCCTTGACACACATGTGGCTCCTGTTGTATCTGGGGCTTATGCAGAACAACTGATCTGGACGCACTGCTCTCAACAATCCGGGTTTCGCCATGAAACAGATAGGACCATCTTCCCTCCTCCCCCTGATGTTCAGCCTTCTTATCGCGGGATGCGCCTCGTACGATATCTCCCGCAATCATAATCTCAGCTATGATATGGCGCGCAATACGCTGGCGACGTCGTATTCGGCCGCCGGCACGATCCAGGAAGGGGATTTCGTATCCTTCGAGCTTCTGAACGTCAACCCGTTTCTGTACGACGTCAGCATCAACCAGAAATCGATCGCCTACAGCACGGAGCTGCCGCCGCCGTTGCGCATTCCGCTGCGGCGGGCGGATCTGGCCGATACGGTGCTGAAAACCACCATCATGCATGTGGATAACGGCGGGCGCATAAATGTGGCGGCGGTGAGCAGGTTCCGCGAGAAATATTCTGGGTTCCGGCGGCAGTACAACATCTTCTACGGCTTCGTCACGTTCGATGACTATCTCTATACCGCAATCAAGCAGCCGTTCCTGGACGAGAAGGGGTTCAAGGAGGATCTCCAGACCCGGCTTACCTCCGCCGCCGCAGGAACCAGGTTGTACGACCGAACCGATTTCATGAGCAAGGGGGAGGATCTGTACAGCAATCTCTCCCGCTCCTATGCCGAGCTGAGCAACGAGTTCCGGATGCTGGACACGGTGAGCCAGTACGAGGTGCGCGATGTGATGGCCGATGCCTCCCGCGCCTATACCACCATTGCCGACCGCGATGCGTGGTCGCTGAAGGTGAACAACGCCGCCGAGGTCTACGATCTCATCCAGCGCACCCCCTTCACCTTCGCCTCCTTCAAGACCCAGGCATCCAGCCGGGGAGTGGCCTTTACCATCAACGGAACGCGCAAGGAGGCCGGCGGGGCCACCGTTCCCTATAACGTGCGGCCGTTCAATCTCGATTATTTCATCAAGGTCAACGGCGGATGGGAGATCGATTTCAGCGGCGGCATGTTCATGAGCAACCTGGTCAACGAGTCCTACATCACCCGCGAGGAGAACGGCGAAAAGATCATCCTCCAGAAGAAGGGGGATATACTCAACTACGGCCCCGGCGCGCTGATGCACTTCTATTATCAGCCCATCGGCATCGGCCTGGGGCTAGGCGCCTTTACCAACAACTTCGCCAATGTGCAGTACCTGGGGGGAGGAAGCCTCCTGCTGGGAGATGACAAGCGCTTCTGCCTGAACGGCGGCGCCACGTTCGGCAAGGTCACCCGTCTGGCCGATGGACTCGCCGTGGGCGTGCCGCTGGCCGCCCGCAACGATGCCGTGGATGTGGTCCCCACCGCCGACCGCCTGGATATAGGATGGTTCGTGGGCTTCAGCTACAACTTCACGGCGGGATTGAAGTAGAAGAGGAGGAATCTTTCGATTTGCGATTTGCGATTTTGGATTTTCGATTGGGGAGAAGAGGGGGATTTTCGATTTGCGATTTTGGATTTTCGATTGGGGAGAAGAGGGGATCTTCGATTTGCGATTTTGGATTTTCGATTGGGGGCAGATGAGGGGAAGAAAGAGGATCTGTATATGCCGGAATGGGGGGACCGAACGGAAACGAAGGGCCGCAGAGTGTTGTGCTCATTGCGGCCTTTCCTTGGCGTCTTTGCGTCTTTGCGTGAATATCCTGCAAAAGGACAGGGGAGGTAGCACGCAAAGACACCGGGGAGCGAAGATGCATTCATCAACAATCACCCTTCTTCTCCCCAATCGAAAATCCAGAATCCGCCCTCTCCAATCGCAAATCCTCTTCTCCCTTTTCCCGGTAAAACCCCGCCCGATCTGTCCGTACCCGCTGCCCCGGACGTTGCGTAAGTTGGATGCGATGATGCTCCGGAGCTTCCGGAAACCGGCATTGCCGGGACCGGGCTCCCTGTTCCCATGATCCGATTTATACTTCCGTTCCCCTATGCGACTTTCATCCTCCCCCTTTCCGGCAGCAGTGGCCGCGGCATTGCTTCTGTACGGCTGCTCCACCGATGAGCCCACATCCCCGAATCCTCCATCCGGAGGAACCGCAGAGGCATTGCTTCCCCTTGCCTACACGCATGTGCAGGATTCCGACGGGGGCGCCCCCAATGCCGGTGTGGAGGTCACGCTGCTGTTCGAACCGAACGGCGTTACCCAGCTCTACGTGGCCGGTGAAACCGATGCGATAGCCTACAAGGGAACCTACGGCTACAGCGGCGGCAAGCTCTCGCTGAAGTTCAGCGATGCCGATTTCAAACCGGATGTCTCCGTCGCGCTCGATACGGCCCAGGGAACCGTCACACTGCCGTTCAAGGTTTTCTCCGAGGGAGCCGGCACCTCCTCGTGGCAGCGCAAGCGGGTGCTCCCCCAGCATACCTTCTCGGCAATCTTCAAGGCGGCGCTCATCAACGAGAACCTGACCGTGGATGCGGCGCTGGACCGCGTGGTGGCCTATGCCAATGCCGTGATCCGCGCCACAACCGCACGCAAGGGAGTGATGGCGAAAACCGCCGCCGACGGGCCGGTGCTCACCGGTGTGCAGAAGACCCCGAACGGCGTGCGGGTGCAGTACGACAACGGCACCTGGAACAACGTGCTCCTGTACTCCTGGCCCACCGGCCAGAACGGCGCGCCGCTCCAGCCCGGTCCACTCGCCTCCGACCCGCGCGTGCATCTGGACCCGGAGCCGCCCAAGAATCCGACCTCGGACCCCACCAACAAGACCGCGCTCTTCATCGCCCCGTTCGAGAGCCTGAAATTCTATTCCTGGCTGGATCTCTTCAAGGCCGGGGCGGGCATGTCCCCCAGCGAGGGGTATCATTACAGCGGCTCGGAGAATTTCGAGTTCGGTGCGATGGAGAATGTTCTGGAGGATCGTGACTACACCGTCAGGCAGCTTCTGAACGACGATGCCACCGTGACCAACATGGTAAAGGAGCTGGCCTCCGCGAACGGCGCGCCGGGCTTTATCACGATCAACACCCACGGCCACTCCGATGGCAGCCTTACCAGCAGCACGTTTCTGGGAAGCGCACAGCCGGCCGGCGGGATGGCGCTGAAGAATTTCCCCGCCTATATCGAAGAGCGGGACGCCCTGGTAGCAGCCGGATACGGCGATCTGCTGACCTACGGCGGCGGCACCGCCGATGCTCCGGCTACCCTGGCCTGGACGGCCATCGAACGGGACCTGCGCCCCGGCACCTACTCCTATTTCCTGACGATCACGCCGAAATTCTGGGAATGGCTGCGGACCCGCAAAGGGGTGAAGTTCGACCGCAGCCTCGTCTATATCGGCTGCTGTCTGACCGATGCCACCCCCGATCTGCGCAATGCGATCGGCGCGCGCGCCCATCTGGCGTTCACGATCCCGGTACGCCCCGAACTGGCCGGGGCCACCTTCCAGTATCTCTGCCGCAGCCTCTCGCGCCCCACCCACTCGGCCGAGGAGAGCTACTACAACATCCTGCGCATCGCCAATACGCGCCAGATGATCTATGCCGAGGACCAGCTCTTCAACGGACTGACCTCCCAGGCCGGGCAGAGCCAGCAGATCACCATGAAGGATATCCTCAACGGGTATGCGTTCGATGGAAACACCATGATCCCCTACCAGTCGGCCGGATGGCTCAAGACCGCCAACGCCGATCCCGGCGCCATCTGGTGGCTGCTGTTCAGCGGACGCTGGGGACAGAAGGCGCAGGAGGGCGCCGACGGCATGCGCACCTGCTGGCAGAACCTCTGGAAGGATGGAAAGACCGGCGGCCTGAGCGATCCGGGATGCCACAACAAGGCGCCGGGACGCGCCCCCACCGAACCGGAGGTGGCCTACGCATCCTACCTGCTGAACGGTATGCCGGCAATCGGCGACGGCAGCATGCAGCGCATCCCCCGCTGGACCCTCAACGACGGCAGGTGAGCGGATTTTCGATTGACGATGTACGATTGACGATTGCGGCGGAAGGATGGTGATGATGGAGGAATGGTTGTCCGTAGGGGATTATGCATGGTCATCCCCGTGCGGAGGCTGCCCTTCCCCGCCTCACCTCCGGCTCCCCGCATCGCTCACGCAAAGCCGCGAAGGCGCAAGGAGGAGAACACTCTATCCTCCCTGCGACCCTGGCGGCTTTGCGTGCAGTATTATCATCCCCCCCTCTCCCCTATCTTTTCTACCTGCCCTCCCTGTACGGAGCCGGCCATGGCATAACCACAGCTTATCCGCGACTCGCGAAGATTTCAGCCCAAACGCCTCGAATCACTCCGGGCACCCTCGCCTCCGCCCGCCGGGATTTGTGATGATTATCGGACTGCGTCCGATTTCCGGGCATGGACCCGGCCCATATAATCCCCGAATTTTCGCTGGAATCCCCGTTTTCTGCCTCTGGCATGATCTTCCTTGAAAGCCTTTTCAGTACGCACGAAACTTCGAACGTTTGCTCTCAAGGATCTCTCTCATGCACAAGCTCGTTTCCCTTCTCGCTTCGCTCGCCGCTCTGGTCATGGCCGGCAACATCGCCCTGGCACAGTCGGCAACGATCAGCAGCACCGCAACGGTCCTGACGCCGATCACGGCGACGGCCACCGCTCCGCTGGCGTTCGGGAGCCTCAACAAGGGGACGGCAAACAGCATCTCCGCCTCCAGCGCCTCGGCCGGAGCGGCCACCTTCAGCGGCGACGAGGGGGATGAGATCACGATCACGGTTCCCGCCTCGCTCACGCTCTCCACGGTCTCCGGCGGCGGCGCCACGATGAACGGCAGCATCAATCGCTCGGCCCTGCGGGTGAATACCACAAGTGCGCAGGCCGGCGCGGTGGCGATGGACGCATCGAACGGATCGGCAACCACACGCCTGAGCGCCGACAACAGCGGCAACGGCGTGGGCAACGATGGGCTCGGACAGGTTTATCTCTGGGTGGGCGGATCGGTAACGCCGACGGCCACACAGCAGCGCGGCAACTATAGCGGCAGCTTCATGGTAAATGCTGCCTACTCGAACTGAGATGATGTTCGATCAACGAATGTAGAGTTCCGATTTGCGGTATCGCCGGAGGCATGACCTGAGCTTCCGCGATCACAAGGGACTGGACATCCCCCCTCCCGAATCGAACGTACGCAAGGATCTTCACGGAGCCGGCTGCGACACAACTGGACAGTGTCGGGCCGGCTCCGTTGATTTTCAACTGGCAACCATATGCTCTAGTAGTTTTCAATTGAATTGATTGGTTCTGGCTCCCGTAGGAGAGCACCCGTCTGTAGCTCTGGTGTCAGTGTTTTCTTCGGAAGCTCCCCACTCAATTTTCTCCGAAAGCTCCGTAGGATCGGCCCGTTCTTCCTGGTCTGAAAAGGCGTCACTCAATTGAAATCCGCTCCAGGTCTATCAGGTATATAATCACCTTTAGATTATCGGCACCACCGTATCGAACCGCACCCCTCTACTCCACCCCCCAGCCCCTACCCCTCTTCCGCGCCATCCCTTCCGGTGACCCCAGACTCCCAATCGAAAACCCCGAATCATAAACCGGTAAAATCCGCCTCCATCTGTCCATACCCCCGGCTACGCGGGTTCTGTAAGTTCAGACACTGTTCCATGGACCCATTCTCGTAACGAACCAGCCGGTGTCACAATGAAGTTCCCGACACTCTCCAGGATATGCCTGGCTCTTGCAACCATGTTCCTTCTCAATGCCTGCGATCCCGACGATCAGCCCACGACACCCCAGGGCTCATCGGCGGATGTGGAAACCCTGCTCCCCCTTTCCTTCTATTATATCCAGGATGCCGACGGAAAGAAGGCCGATCCCGGCGTCGATATCGTCCTGCTGTTCGAGCCGAACGGCATCGCCGATCTGTATGTGGCGCGCGATCAGGAGGCGATAGCCTACAAGGGATCGTACTCGGTGAAGGATGGGAAAATCGCCCTGAAATTCAACGACGCCGATTTTAAAACCGATGTCTCATTTACCATCGATACGGCACAGAATATCGCAACCATGCCGTTCGCGATATTCTCTCCCAGCGCAACAAGCTCCACATGGCGCCGCGAACGCAAGCCGCTGGAGCATAATCTCCGGATAGTGTTCTCGGCTGCCACGCTCGCGGAAAATCTGGAGACCGCCAGGGCGATGCAACGCACGGTCAATTACGCAAATGCCGTGATGGAAGCGGGCAAGCGCGCGCAGGGTTTTGCCAAGACCTCCGCGGCCGCCCCGGTTATCACAAGCATCAAGCCGCTGGAGAACGGCGTGGAGCTGCGATTCAACAAGGGCCCGGCCATCGAGGTGCAGCTTTTTTCCTGGTCGGCCGGCGATGCCATGCGCCTGGAGATGTCCCCTATCGCAAGCGATCCGCGCGTGCATCTCGATCCGGAGCCGCCCCATAACGGCGAGGCCGACCCCATCGAGAAAACCGCGCTTTTCATCGCCCCCTTCGACGGCGACCGCCATACCGTCACCTGGTACGATTATGCCTATCTGAACCGGCGTGCCACCGCCCCCAGCCAGCTTGTGCACCTGGGCCTTGCCGACCGTTTCCAGATGAGCAAGATGCTGCCGCCGCTGGAGCAGAAAGGATACCGCACCAAGGTGCTGCGCGATGCCGATGCCAGCGTCGCCAACATCATCGAATCGCTCCTTCCCGGAAAAGATGGCCGCTCGCATAGTCCCGGTTTCGTGGCGCTGATGACCCACGGCCTCTCCAACGGGCATCTCTACACCGGAACGATCCTGGGAGATTCCGCGAACTGGCGCGACGTCTTCGCCGATGAGATGGCGCTGCTGAAATCGCGCGGCTACGCCGATCTGCTGACCTATGGCGGCGGCACCGAGGAAAACCCGGCAACGCTCTCGGCCAGCGTGCTTTTTCAGGATATGCGCCCCGGAGGGAAATCGGCCTATGCGATCGTTCTGACCCCGAAATTCTGGGAATGGCTTCGTACGCGGCAGGCCGATTTCAGCCGCAGCCTGGTGTTCGTGGCGGCCTGCCTTACCGATGCCACCCCTGACCTGCACGATGCGATCAAGGCACGGGCCTATTTTTCGTTCGATATTTCGGTCAATATCAATGTGGCGGCAAAAATCCTCGAATATTTCTGCAAAAGTCTCGCGCGCCCCACGCACTCGGCCGAGGAGACATACTACAACGTCCTCCGCACGGCCAATACCAGACAGATGATCTATGCCGAGGATAAGATCCTGGATGCCAATATCCAGGCCGATCGCGATCAGATCGGATCGGTGCTGACGTTCTTCAAGGGATATGGGTACGACGGCACGAAGATGATATCCTATATGGAAGGGGGATGGCTCAATACCATGAACGCCGATCCCGGCGCCATCTGGTGGCTGCTGTTCAGCGGACGCTGGGGACAGAATGCGGCGTCGGGAACCGACGGGATGCTGAACTGCTGGGAGAGCTTCTGGAAGGATGGAAAAACCGGCGGCCTCGCCAACCCCGCCTGCCATAACAAGACGCCGGGACGCGCTCCCACGGAGCTTGAAGTGGCCTATGCCTCCTATCTGCTGAGCGGCCGGAACGTGCTGAGCCCGCAGGGAATGACCAGAATACCACGCTGGACCCTCAACGACGGCAGGTGAGGGGATTTTCGATTGACGATTTTGGATTTTCGATTGGGCGATTATATACCTGATAGACCCAAGCATGCCAGATGCATCACGCAAAGCCGCGAAGGCCCAAAGACGAGGTTTTTATTTGCGCCTTCGCGGCTTTGCGTGGGGTTCTTCCGAGAGTGCCTACTCAGGGTCGCTCAAGTATATAGTTGCCTTTGGATTTTCGATTAGGTGGAGAAGGGGGATGGGAAAAGCAGCACCGGCTTCCCTCCCCCAACTCCTGTACTCCCCGGCTCCGGACATGCCGCCTCCGGACTTTCTCCCCCAACCGAAAAACGGTAAAATCCCATCTCATCTGTCCCTATTCCCTTTCCCGCGGTCACCATACTTTTGCCATCCCCCGATACTTATCATTATCTCTCTGATCCTCTTCGCTCATGATGAAGCTATCGATGTTTGCCAGGATATTCCTGGCGGTCCTGCTGGCATGCACCGTTGCAGCCTGCGATCCCGATGAACAGCCTTCCACGCCGCAACCATCGCCGGGAGGCAGCGATGCCGGCGCGCTTCTGCCGCTCACCTTCTATCATATCCAGGATTCCGACGGCGGGAAAGCCGGTGCGGGGGTGGATGTCATCTTCATCTTCGAGCCCGATGGCATCGCCGATATCTATGTGGCGCGTGATGAGGAAGCGATAGCCTACAAGGGGAATTATTCGGTGAAGGATGGGAAAATCGCCCTGAAATTCAACGACGCCGATATGCAGTTCGATGTATCGTTCAACATCGATACATCGAAATCCACCGTGACGATGCCGTTCAAGGCATTTTCCGGCACCGCCGGCACATCCACCTGGCGGCTGGAGCGACGGCCGATCGAACAGAATCTCCAGGTGGTTTTTGCAGCCGCCACGATGGCGGAAAATCTCTCCACCAACCAGGCGATAGGCCGTGTAGTGAAATATGCCAATGCGGTGGCCGCCGCCGCCAGAGCCGGGAAACGAGCCTTTGCAAAAATATCGGCCGATCCGGAACTGACCGATGTAAAGCCGCTCGCCAACGGCGTGGAGCTTCAGTATGACAAGGGCCCCTTCGTCAGTGTGCAGCTTTATTCCTGGTCGGTGAGCAACGGGCAGCCGCTGTCGATGTCGCCACTGGCAGGCGACCCGCGCGTGCATCTGGACCCCAAGCCGCCGCACAACGGCATCTCCGATCCCCCCGAAAAAACCGCGCTCCTGTATGCCCCGTTCGATGGCGACCGGAAAACAATTATCTGGTACGACTACGATTTTCTCAACCGCTACGTGACGCTCCCATCCAGAGAGCCCATTCAGAAGGGATGGTCAACCGATGACCAGACCACCGAGATGGCATCGGTGCTGGAGGATAATGGCTACCATGTGAATGTGCTCCGCGATGAGAGCGCAGGGCTGGTGGAACTTATCGAGGCTCTTCTCCCCGGCAAGGATGGAAGAAGCCACTCACCGGGATTTATCGGCATCTCCACGCACGGTTCCGACGACGGCACGCTGATGACCGGCTCGCTTCTCGGGGATTCGAGCGACTGGCAGGATGAATACAACGATGTGATCGCCGATCTGAAAGCGAGCGGCTATGGGGATCTGCTTACCTATGGCGGCGGCACCGAAGCAAACCCGCGCACCATAGAGGTATCCGGAGGCGTGCAGTCGCTCCGCGTGCAGAGGCTCTATTATGCAATCTCCATCACCCCGAAATTCTGGGAGTGGCTCCGTTCGCGCCAGGCCGATTTCAGCAGAAGTTTCGTCTATGTGGGAGCCTGCCTTACCGACCAGACGAAGGATCTGCGCGAGGCGATCCGCGCGCGCGCATATTTCGCCTACAAGATCCCGGTAGCCAGCGCATACTGCGGAAGAGTATTTCAGTATTTCTGCAAGAGCCTTGCCCGCCCCACCCATTCGGCGGAGGAGACCTATTATAATCTGGTACGCGTGCTCTCCAGCGGCCAGATGATCTATGCCGAGGACAAGCTGCTGGACGGCCTGCCGCGCGGCTCCAAGGCGCAGGCCGATTCCGCGATTCTCAATTTTGCAGGTTATGCCTTCGACGGCCAGAAAGTGCTCTCATATTCCGCCTCGGGAGTCGGGTGGCTGGGAGTGATGAACGGAGATCAGGGAGGGATATGGTGGCTGCTGTTCGGCGGGCGGTGGGGACAGGATGCACAGGCGGGCGCCGAGGCTATGCGAAGCTGCTGGAGCAAGGTCTGGAAGGATGGCAATACCGGCGGCCTGGGCAACCCGGAATGCCATAACAAGACCGTGGGGCGCGTCCCCACCGAAGAGGAAATCGGCTGCGCATCCTACCTGCTGACGGGCCTCCCCGTAATGGGCGATGGCAAATGGCTCATCCCCCGCTGGACCCTCAACGACGGCAGGTGAGGGGATTTTCGATTGGCGATTTCAGATTGACGATTGGAGTAGGGGAAGGATTTGCGATTTCGGATTTTGGATTAGAGAAGAACGTTCGTGGCCGTTCTGCCGGGAATACAGGATTATCATGTATCGTGTATTTCCGGAAATGACGGCCGCGGACCACTGCCAGCCCGTGAAATCCGCTTGTCATCACGTGCCTTCCTTCTATCTACCTACGGATATATTGCCAGCGATGTGCGGTCGCGGAGTTCAACTCCGCGACCGGGGTTGCTATCACCGTGCACGGAGTAAAACTCCGCGCGAACCGTACCGGGAATCTCAGGAAACCTAGCTATAGAGCGAACTTCAATTGAATTAAGCCTTTTCAGACCAGGAAGAATGGGCCGCTCCTACGGAGCTTCCGGCCAGTGTGGGGCGGGTTGGTACTACAGATGGGTGCCCCCTATGGGGGCCACGACAGAGTACCCATAGTGAAACCCGCTATAAGTATTTAAGAACTATTATCCACCAAGCTCGCTCTCCTCCCGGTAAAACTCCGCCATATCTGTCCATAACACGCTCCCGGCGGCTTCGGTAATTTGAGGTTTCCCCCCGTACTTCTTTTCATGAAACGAATTGGATGCGGCTATGCAGATTCCGATGAACGTACCGAAGATCCCCATGATTGCCAGAATGGCTCTGGTGCTCCTTATGGCGCTTGCACTTGGCGCCTGCGACCCCGATGAGCAACCGGTGACGCCCCCGCAGACATCATCCGATGCCAATGCCCTTCTCCGCCTCTCCTTTTATCACATTCAGGATTCCGATGGCGGCAAGGGGGCCGAAGGGGTGGATGTGATTCTCCTGTTCGAACCGAACGGCATCGCCGATCTCTATACCGCCCGTGCAACCGAGGCGATAGCATATAAGGGATCGTATTCGGTGAACGATGGAAAAATCTCCCTGAAATTCAATCATCCCGATTTCAAGGCGGATGCGTCGTTCAGCATCGATACATCGCAATCCACCGTGACGATGCCGTTCAAGGCATTTTCCGGCACCGCCGGCACATCCACCTGGCGCCGCGAGCGCAAGCCGGCGGAGCATAATTTCCAGGTTATTTTTGCGGCCGCCACGCTTGCCGAGAATCTTCAGACCGATAAGGCGGTGGAGCGTGTGGTGACATACGCGCAGGCCCTGATGGCGATAGGGCAGGCCGAGAAACGCTCGTTTGCAAAAGCCGCTCCCACGTGGACCATCACCGGCGTAAAGAAAATGACCGAAGGGGTACGGGTGCAGTACGACAAGGGCCCCTATGTCAATGTGCAGCTTTTCAGCTGGTCCCCCCAGAACGGCAAGCCGCTGGAGAATTCCCCGCTGCTCGGCGATCCGCGCCTGTATCTGGACGTCGCTTCGCCGCACGACGGCAGCGCCGACCCGATAGAAAAAACCGCGCTGTTCATCGCGCCCTTCGACAGCGACCGCGAAACGGTCTCCTGGTACGACTACAATTATGTGAACCGGCAGTTCACCTCCCCGCCGGAGCTTGCCCAGGAAGGATTGAGCGGCATTTTCAGGATCGACGTCATGACATGGCTGCTGGAACAGTCGGGATACCGGGTGAAGGTGCTGAAGGATGGGGAAGCGAATCTCCCCAATATCATCGAGGCGCTCACGCCGGGAAAGGATGGCCGCTCCCATTCCCCCGGATTTATTTCGATGATTACTCACGGCTCATCCAATGGCAATCTCCTGACCGGCACCATTCTGGGGACCGATTCCACCTGGCGCGAGGGATTTCAGGATGTGGTGGCAGACCTGAAAGCGCACGGCTATGCCGACCTGCTGGCCTACGGCGGCGGGACCGAGGATAATCCGGCGACCATCTGTGCCACCGTCCTCTCGGAAACGATGCGCCCCGGCAGGAAGGGATCGCTCGTCTACTCCCTTACGGTCACTCCGCAATTCTGGGAATGGCTCCATACACGCCGGGCGGATTTCAGCCGTAGCCTGGTATTTATCGCGGCCTGCCTCACCGATATCAATCCCGCACTGCGGGAATCCATCCGCTCGCGCGCCTATTTTTCGTTCGACGTCCCGGTCTATTCCGGTTTTGCGGCCAAGGCGCTCCAGTATTTCTGCAACACCCTCACCCGCCCCACCTTTTCGGCCGAAGAGGCCTATTATAATCTGATCCGTGTGATGAACACGAAGAAGATGATCTACACCGAGGATATGATGTTCAACAACATGATCCCGGAAATCGCGAAGCAGGCGGATGAGGCGATTTATTTCTTCAAAGGCTACGGCTACAACGGCAAGGAGGTGGTCCCCTATCTGGAGTCCGGATGGTTCAATACGCCGAATACCGATCAGGGAGGAATATGGTGGCTGCTGTTCAGCGGGCGCTGGGGACAGGACGCACAAAAAGGCGCCGATGGTATGCTGAGCTGCTGGCAGAGCGTCTGGAAAAACGGGAGCACCGGCGGCCTCGGCGATCCCATCTGTCATAACAAGACCCCCGGCCGGGTGCCCACCGTGCCGGAAATAGCCTACGCGTCCTATCTGCTCACCGGCAAAGTCGTGATGGATTCCCCCGGCATCAAATTCGTTCCCCGCTGGACCCTCAACGACGGCAGGTGAGGGGATTTTCGATTTTCGATTTCCGATTTGAAGAGCGGGGAAATCTTCGATTGGCAATTTTGGATTGACGATTTTCGATTTGAAGAGTGGGGAAATCTTCGATTGGCGATTTACGCGATATGTTGTCGCGGAGTTTGGCTCCGCGACCTCAGCGAAGACTATCACGGGCGGACTCAAACTCCGCCCGAGCAGGGGATGCATTCACGGAATGCCGGAACACGTATCCCGAACTACGTAGTAGTACAAAAAGGGGAGCGACACGAACCGGGCGGATCGTCTCGCTCCCCTGCTACCAACCAGCAACTAAGTACCTGGGAGAAAGTTTTCTGAGATCCCCGGTACTGTTCGCACGGAGTTTGACTCCGTGCGCGACCGTAGCAGCAGGGGTCGCGGAGTGGAACTCCGCGACAGCACAGCGCAGAATATCAGATAACTTGTCCCGAAGTACTTAGCATCTACTTCAGCGACTCCTCAAGCCGTCCGATTTCATCGCGAAGCTCGGCGGCACGCTCGAACTGAAGCTCGCGGGCGGCGCGCTTCATCTCATCGCGCAGGTGCTCCATCAGATCCTTCTTCTGATCGTCGGTCATGTATTTCAGCACCGGCTCCTCCACCACCGACGCGGCACGTTTCTCCGCATCCTTCCTCTTCTGGTCGCGCTGCGCCTTTACATCGGCAATTGCAGTGGAGCCGATGATGGACTCGCGGGATTTCTTCACCGTGCGCGGAATAATGCCATGCTCGGTGTTGTACTCGGTCTGAAGCTGGCGGCGGCGGCGGCTTTCGTCGATCACGGCCCGCATCGAATCGGTGATCCTGTCGGCGTACATGATGACCAGCCCCCGCTCGTGGCGGGCGGTACGGCCGGCGGTCTGCATCAGCGAGCGCTCGCTGCGGAGAAATCCCTCCTTGTCGGCATCGAGAATCGCCATCAACGACACCTCCGGCAGATCCAGTCCCTCGCGCAGGAGGTTCACCCCCACCAGCACATCGTAGGCGCCAAGGCGGAGATCGCGAAGGATTTCCACACGCTCCAGCGCATCGATCTCCGAATGGATATACCGGGTCTTGATCCCAAGCTCCGTCAGATAATCGGTGAGATCCTCTGCCATGCGCTTGGTGAGCGTGGTAACCAGCACCCGCTCCTTTTCATCCTTGCCGATGCGATCCTTGATCTCGGCGATAAGATCATCGATCTGATTTTTCACCGGGCGCACCTCTATCACCGGATCGAGCAGGCCCGTGGGACGGATGATCTGCTCCACGAAGACGCCGCCGGTAAGCTCCATTTCCAGATCGGACGGCGTTGCCGAAACGAACACCACCTGTCCGACCCGCGACATAAACTCATCGAATTTCAGCGGACGATTATCGAGCGCCGAGGGGAGGCGGAAGCCATGCTCCACCAGGGTCATCTTCCGTGCGCGGTCGCCGTTGTACATGCCCCGGATCTGCGGCAGCGTTACATGGCTCTCATCGATCACCACCAGAAAATCCTCCGGGAAATAATCGATGAGCGTGGACGGGGCCTCGCCGGGCGGCCGGCCGGCCAGGATACGGGAATAATTTTCGATGCCGGAGCAATAGCCAAGCTCCTTCATCATCTCCAGATCGAAGAGGGTACGCTGTTCCAGGCGCTGCGCCTCCAGCAGTTTCTCCCCGTCGCGCAGCTCCTTCAGCCGGGCATACAGCTCATCGCGGATCTCGCTGATGGAGCGGGAGAGTTCCGGCTTGGTGGTCACGAAATGTTTTGCCGGATAGATCGTGGTGGAATCCATCTCCCCGAGCGAATGGCCGGTAACCCGGTCGAACTGGGAGATGCGCTCCACCTCATCGCCGAACAATTCTATCCGGATGCCGATATTTTCCTCGTAGGCGGGGATCACCTCCACAACATCGCCGCGCACACGGAAATTGCCACGGAAGAAATCGACATCGTTGCGGGAATAATGGATATCGGCGAGCTTGTACAGCAGCTCGTTGCGCTCGATCCGGTCCCCTTTTTTCAGGCGGACGAGCTGGCCGCCATAGGCCTCGCGCGAGCCGATGCCGTAGATGCAGGAGACCGACGCCACGATAATCACATCACGGCGATCATCCAGCAGCGCGCTGGTGGCCTTCAGGCGAAGCCGGTCAATCTCGTCGTTGATATTGAAATCCTTCTCGATGAAGGTATCGGTGGTCGGGATATAGGCTTCGGGCTGGTAATAATCGTAATAGCTAATGAAGAACTCCACGGCATTATTCGGGAAGAAGTTCTTCAACTCGCCGTACAACTGCGCGGCGAGCGTCTTGTTGTGGGAGATGACCAGCGTGGGGCGCTGCACGCGTTCGATCATATTGGAGATCGTGAACGTCTTGCCCGATCCGGTCACTCCCAGAAGCGTCTGAAAACGGTCCCCCCGTTCCAGCCCCTCCACGAGCTGCCGTATGGCTTCCGGCTGGTCGCCGGTTGGTACATAGTCGGATTCGATCTTGAACTTCATATGGTGCGCAGTGCTGGAACGTATATGATGAAAATGCCTAGAGCTTGTCGAACGTGGTAAAGACGAACGGGAGGGGGAAGGATTTTTTTCGGGCTGCACGGATTTTTTCGGAGTCCGGGAGCCGAAGTTACCGGGCGGGAATTCGCGGTGCTAGTTGTTTCTTGCTACGAACTATGGATGCCGGGGAGATCACCGGCGCCATGGATCTTCCTCTCCCTGCTACTACCTACCTCACGTTGCTACATAGAGCGGGTATCATGCGGCAGCATCGGGAGAATGGGCCGCTCCTACGGAGCTTCCAAAACGTTGGAACAAGACTCTCTCCTCTACAGATCGGTGCCCCCTCCGGGGGCCTGCCGTGGGACAATGTACCGGGTACCGGGCGGTGCAGATCCTCTCAGAACTCTGCTCTACAACCAGCAACGACGAGCTACAGCGGGCGGCGCACTACGATCTAATCACCATCATCCAGAAACAACGGATTCAGGATCGGATAGTTCATTAACGTAACGTAGTCCCCGACCGGGAGAAACCCTAGTTTCCGGTACAGATCGATGGCGTGGTAGTCGCTATCGGCGCAGAGCGCCAGGCCGCGCGTGCCCAGGGAAACGAGGGCGTGCCGGATGGCGTGGCTTACCAGCACCGAGGCGAAGCCCTGGCGCTGGTACTGTTTGCCGGTCTCCACATCCTGAAGACGGCAGATGCCGTTGTGCCGGAAGATGCCGAGCTTGGAGAGTATCTCGGGCCGGCCGGAGCGCGCCAGATAGAGCCACTCGATGCCGACCGCCCCGGAGGTGAAGCGCGTCTTCTCGAAGAGCCGGTCCGGCCCGGTCGCGCTTGGATCATACCAGTCGCCGTCGATGTAGGTCTCCTGCTGGAAGCGCCAGAGTTTCATCCAGTCCTCCTCCGTCTCGATCTTCCGTATCTCCAGTCCCTCCGGTATCTCCCGGCAGTACGCGGTGGTATCGGCGAACATATAGGTGGAGGTCTCCACATGATAGCGTGCTTTCCGCGCCTGTTCGGCCAGAGGACCGAATCGTTCCTCTCCGGCAAAGGTGAAGGTGGTATGCACGAACCGGTAGGGGGAGAAGTGCTTCCGGAAGGTCTCCTCCCAGGACTGGAGCGAACGCCCGGCGGGATCATCCAGCTCGATCCCGTTGCCGCCGTAGTAGTTCGGAAAGCGATCGCTGCGGTAGACGGTATAGCGGTCGTGCCGCTCGAACGAACAGATGGGCTCCAGCAGCCGGCGCTCTGTAGAGATGATGGTCTGTAGATCCATAAACGGTTTCGCTGCTGATTCGCCGAGAGTTCTCATGTGCCCCGTGCCGGAGCCGCGCCATGCCGGCCGGCAATTGCGGTTACTTCATCCTCTCGCCCCGCGTTTCATTCCCATTCTGGTGGAGCACCATAAAGCTCATCGCGCCGGGGGCATCCCCTCCGAACACCACACGGGCATCCACACCGTTGACGATGAACTCATGCTCGGAGACCGGAACCAGCCGGAGCCGCCCCTGCCCGGTGGCCTGCGCGAAGAGACGATCCCCGATACGGGTGACTTCCACGATAAAATCCTCGGAGAGCTGGTAGCGCCCCAGATACCGGTCCAGCGATGCCCCGGCGAGAGGGAACTCCGTGATGATATTCTTTTCCGCCGGGGCAAGGGGCTTGGCGGTATCCAGCAGATGCAGGCCGATATCCCCCACACCGGTGGAAATGCTGGAGAGCACCACAACACCCGCATCGCGCTTGCGGTCGAACCCGATGAAGGCCGCATAGCCCCCGGTCTGCCCGGTGTGCCAGACGATGTTGCTATCGCCGGTGATGACCCATGCGAGGCCGGAATACGCCTCGCGGGTGCCGGCCGAGCGGATCGGCGTGGTAGCTGTCCGCATCGCCGGCAGCAGCGGCGTCTGCACCAGTCCCATGGTTGCGGCCAGATAGCGGAGCAGATCGTTGGGGGTGGAGCGGAGCGCGCCGGCACCGGCCAGCACCGGCATATCCCAGTTGGCCGCGGAGATCCCGTTTGCGCTGTTGCCGGGAACCAGGCGGGCCTTCATATCGGGGTCCAGGGTGATGGAGGTGCTCTTCATCCCGAGGGGCCTGAGTATGCGCTCCCGCACCATCGTCTCGTAATCGGAGCCCGCACGCCGCGCCAGGATCATCCCCAGCAGCCCCATGCCCAGATTGGAATAATCGTAGGTCCGGAGGAAGGAGAACCGGGGACGATGCGTGGCAAGGAAGATATAGAGCTCGTTCTCGGAGTAATCCGCGTAGGGGTTGTCGGGATCGGCCGGATTCATATTATCCGGCACCCTTGGAAGCCCGGAGGAATGGGTGGCAAGATCCAGCAGCATGATTCTGCCGCTGCCGGTCTTGGAGGTAAGCCCCTCCGGAAGCGAGGCGGCGATGGAATCCTCCAGCGTCACCTCACCCCGCTCCACCATCTGGGCCAGAATCGTTCCGGTGAAGGTCTTGGTCACCGACCCGATCTCGAACATCGCATTCCCATAATCGATCTTCCCCTCCTTTCCATCGGGGGTGCCCACGCCTATCACCCGCTGCCCGTTCCGGTCGATGATCCCTACCACCAGCACCCCGCGCGGATACCCGGCCAGACGGTCGGCAAGGATCGTTCTGATGGCCGCGTCACCAGGAAGCGGCTGTGCATGCGTACTCTGTGCGAAGAGCATTCCGAGTAGTACTCCTACCAATGATATCCTGCGGGTCATAGATGGTTCAAGGCTGGTTGATAAGATTCCCGGATAGAGCCTGGCACCCAGTTGCCGCTATCCCCATGGGAAAGGAAGATAACGAGGATTTTTCTCCCTGGTTTCAGCTCGCACGGCACAATCCCTTCTCTCCGCACGGAAACTGAAAACGCCCCTTGCGGGGCGTTTTCGGAGCGATACTATCGGACACTGGAGCGCGGGAGGCTACCGCCCGAGCGCACGGTTCATGATCTCGTCCTGCTCGCGCACATGCTGGCGCTGGCTGCCGGCGGCGGGGCTGCCGGAGGCCGGGCGTCCCAGGAACTTCAGTTCCTGGCCGCCGCGCAGTTCCTTCCAGATCCAGTGCGAGACGGTGGGCCATGCACCCATGTTCTTCGGCTCTTCCTGCACCCACATCACCTCCTGTGCCTGCGGGTAGGCTTCCAGGGCCGCACGAAGCTCGGCGGCCGGGAACGGATAGAGCTTCTCCACACGGACGATCGCAACATCCTTCTGGTCGCGGCTGCGGCGTGCCTTCAGCAGATCGTAGTAGATCTTGCCGCTACACACCAGCACGCGACGCACGCCGGCCGGATCGATCTGGTCGATCTCGCCGATCACCTTCTTGAACTCCGATCCGGTAAGCTCCTCCAGGGAGGAGAACGCCAGCGGATCGCGCAGGATGCTCTTCGGCGTCAGGACGATAAGCGGCTTCTTTACGGTCTGCTTGGCCTGGCGGCGGAGCAGGTGGAAGTACTGTGCGGCGGTGGTGGGATACACCACGCGCATGTTATCCTCCGCGCAGAGCGTCATAAAACGCTCGATACGGGCCGAGGAGTGCTCCGGTCCCTGCCCCTCGAAGCCGTGCGGCAGCAGCAGCGTGACGCCGCTGGTCTGCCCCCACTTGTCCTCGCCGGAGGAGAGGAACTGGTCGATGATGATCTGCGCGCCGTTGACGAAGTCGCCGAACTGCGCCTCCCAGAGCACCAGCGTTCCCGGATCGGCCACGGCGAATCCGTACTCGAAGCCGAGCACCGCATACTCCGAGAGCGGGGAATCGTAGACGGAGAACTTCGCCTGTGTTTCCGAGAGATGGTTCAGCGGCACATAACAATTGCCGTCCTTCTGGTCGTGCAGCACCGCATGGCGATGCGAGAAGGTGCCGCGCTGCGAATCCTGCCCGCTCAGACGCACCGCGGTACCGTCCAGCAGGAGCGAACCGAACGCCAGCGCCTCGGCGAACGCCCAGTCGATCTTCCCTTCCTGCGCCAGCTTGGGGCGCTTCTCGAACATCGAGACCAGCTTCGGATGAGCGTTCACCTCCGGCGGGATCGTGGAGAGCACCTGAATGATATGATCGAGCATGAAGCCCGGCACACCGGTGGTGGGATTGCTCCAGGTTTCCGACGGGTTGATACGCTGTTCGGCCAGCGGGTCGCCGCTCGGCTGCGGGGCCGGCAGCGCCTTGGTGGCGGCCAGCAATCCCTCCAGCTTCGTCTTGAACTCCTCCTCGAACCCATCGGCCTCCTGCTGCGTGAGGGTGCCGTTGCGCAGCAGGCGCTCGGTATAGACCACGCGGGTGGAGGGATGGGCCTTGATCTTGCTGTAGAGGATCGGCTGCGTGTAGCTGGGCTCGTCGGTCTCGTTATGGCCGTAGCGGCGATAACAGAACAGATCGATCACCACATCGCACTTGAACTTCTGGCGGTACTGGAACGCCAGGGCCATCACATGCACCGCCGCCTCGGGATCATCGGTATTGACGTGGAAGATCGGCGCCCCCACCATCTTGGCGATATCGGTGGCATAGAGGGTGGAGCGGGTATCGCGCGGGCTTGCGGTGAAGCCGATCTGGTTGTTGATGACCAGATGGATCGTCCCGCCGGTGCCATATCCTTCCAGGCGGCTCATATTGAGCGTTTCGGCCACCACTCCCTGTCCTGCAAACGCGGCATCGCCGTGCAGCAGCAGGGGGAGATACTGGTCGAACCCGCGCTCGCCGGCGCGTTCCTGGAGCGCACGGGTCATCCCCTCCACCACCGGATTGACCGCCTCCAGATGGCTCGGGTTCGGCGCAAGGCTGATTGCCACCGTCCCTCCGCTGGAGGTGGTGATGGTGCCACGCTCGCCGAGGTGATATTTCACGTCGCCGGAGCCCTGCACCGAGTTCGGATCGCGATTGTCCTCGAACTCCGAGAAGATCTTCCCCGGATTCTTGCCGATGATCGTGGCAAGCACGTTCAGGCGGCCGCGGTGTGCCATGCCGATCAGGATCTCCTTGGCCGAGACCGAACCGGCCTGCTCCACCAGCTCGTCCAGCATCGGGATCACCGTCTCGGCCCCTTCCAGCGAGAACCGCTTATGGCCGGTATACTTGGTCTGGAGGAACTTCTCGAATCCCTCGGCCTCGCTCAGCTTGCGGAGGATGCGGCGCTTCTGCTCCTTGGTAAGATCGGCCGAGTTACGGCTGATCTCCATGCGCTCCTGCAACCAGATCCGCTGGTTCATCTCCTGGATATGGGTGAACTCCACACCGATGCGCTGCGTGTAGGTATCGCGCACGATCGAGAGGATCGTACGGAGGTTCGCGCGGTCCATCCCGGCCAGGCCGCCGGTCATGAAGGTGCGGTCGAAATCCCAGATCGTAAGTCCGTAGCCGGCCGGGTCCAGATCCGCCTGGTAGTTGATATCCTCTCCCAGCGGGTTCAGGTAGGCCTGCATATGCCCGCGCGCACGGAAGCTGGAGATAAGGCGGAGCACCCGCTGCTGCTTCTCGATGGCCTCCTCCCCGTTCGACTGGAAGAGCGACGGATTGCGGTCGCGCGCCCAGGAGAGGGGACGGTAGGGAATGCGAAGGTCGCGGTACATCTCATCGTAGAACCCGTCGGCTCCCAGGAGCAGCTCGTGCATGCGGGCCAGGAACATGCCCGACTCCGCCCCCTGGATGATCCGGTGGTCGTAGGTGGAGGTGATCTGCATCACCTTGCTGATGCCGAGCTGGCTCAGCGCCTCCACGTCCATCGCCTGATAGGCTGCCGGATAATTGATGCCGCCGGTGGCGATGATCGTCCCCTGCCCCATCATCAGACGGGGAACCGAGGCCACCGTACCGATGGTGCCGGGGTTGGTAAGGGTGATGGTGGTCCCGCTGAAATCATCCGGTCCCAGCTCCCCCTTGCGCGCCTTGCGCACGATAAGCTCGTAGGCCGCGAAGAACTCGCGGAAGTTCATCTCGTTGGCCTTCTTGATGCTGGGCACGACCAGCGAGCGGGTGCCGTCCGGACGTTCCAGATCGATCGCCAGACCGAGGTTCACATCCTTCCGCTCCAGCAGATAGGGCTTGCCGTCGGCGGTCTGGAAGGCGTTGTTGAGCGAGGGGAACTGCTTGATGGCCTTGACGATGGCCCACCCGATGATATGGGTGAAGCTCAGTTTCCCCTGATCGCTCGCCTTCAGGAAGCCGTTCATCAGCGTACGGTTCTCCTCCAGCAGCTTCACCGGGAACTCCCGGAACGAGGTCGCGGTCGGCACCTGAAGGCTGGCCTCCATGTTCTGCACGATACGCGATCCCACGCCGGTGATCTGGCGGGCTCCGTCGGGGAGCTTCACCGGGGCGCTTTTCGGCGCTCCCGGCTGTGCGCCGGCCGGGGCTGCCGCCGGAGCGGCTGCCGGAGCCGGGGTTGCCGGCCTGGCCTCCGCCGGAGGGGCCGCCGGAGCGGGAGCGGCGGCCGCAGAGGGGGCGCCGTTACCATTGCCGTTGCCGGAGGGCTTTGCCGCGGGAGCCGATCCGCCGTTTGTTCCCGGCTTCGGGAACCGGGAGGGGAACTCATCCCCCGCCACCGGGCGCGATTCGGCCGCATGACGGCCATTGCCCCCGTTGACGGTTCCTCCGTTTGCGGCGGGTGCCTCCGAGGGATGCACGGCTACATCATCCGGCAGATCCTCGGGGTTGTTCGGATTATAACTGGAAAAGAATTCGCGCCACGTCTCGTTGAAGGCGCCGGGATTCTTCAGATAATCGAAATACAGATCGTTGATGTAGGCAGAATTTGGTCCAAAGCTGCTCATGATGAGGAAAGCCCAAGCGTAGGAAGTAATGATCGAAGGAGAGGCCGGCATCACTGGCCGGCATCGATCGGATAGCCGTGACCCCACGGCGTGCCCGCTGTATCGCGTATTTCGCGGTTCATCGGATTCACACCGCTCGCAGGCGGGTCCACATAATCCCGGCGGGGCATTCCCCGCAGGATCGGCCGGCCCTATCGCCGGTCTTTATTGACACGCCCGGTAAAAACCACTGTTACCTACCGCCGTTTCAGGGGGTAGATTCCTAGTTAACAACTGCAAACATCGTGCAATATAGCGCTACCGGCATATCAGGGGGAAACTCGTCACAGATCGTTATACTCCACCAGCCTGTAGGCACCATCGCGCGATTCGTCAATGAAAACGAACTTCATCCCCACCTGATTGCGATACACCCATATCTCTCTGGGTGGCCCCTCCTGCTGCAACTCCCTGTTGACCTCGGTGGGAGCGCCGTACAGGATGTAGATCTTCCCCCGGTCGGTGAACGCACCGTCGCTCTGGGTGATGGTCTTGAAGTTGAAAAAGGAGTAATCCACCCGCCGGTAATATTCGGCCATCGCCTCGTTGAACGCGGTGGCGGGGCTGGGATCGCGTCCGCTCCAGTACCGGTCCACCGCCAGGCGCTGCTGCTCCTTTCCGCCGGAGAGAAGCCCGTCGATGGTCTCGTCGGTGGCGATCGGGTAGAGGGCGCGGATGGCATATTCCGGCCGGGTGAGCGATACCGGCATATCCACCCAGCGGAGCTTGAAGCGGACGCTGTCGGTGACGTCGTTGAGGCCGGCCTGGTAGGTCAGCAGCAGCAGATAATCTCCTACCGGCAGATCCTCCGTGGTGGCCTCCAGCAATGCCCCCTGCGCCCGCTCCGGCACGCTGCTGTCGGCCGCACCCCGGCGAAGGGTGAACAGGAGATCGTTGCCGGATGGGACGCCCCGGCCGATCGTGGCGCGCCCCAGCAGGGTGGCGATGCCGGAACGATAGGAACGGGGGGAAGAGCCCTTGGCAGCGGACTGGATTTCGAACCGTACCGACCTGGCCTCCTCGGGGCTGGCGAGCGGCAGGTACATCCTCAGCGGCTCGCCGAAGAGCGCGGAGCCATCCACCGAGGTGGTGACGAGCGTATCGCCGGCCACCCGTTTCAGAAACAGGGGAACCCCGATGGCCGGGGATGGCGAATTGAAATCATCCATCCGGAACGGCGGCGACGACTGGGTGAACCCGCTGCCGGGAGCGCCGTTGTCGAAGGTGTATTTCAGCGTGTAGACCCCCGGCCTGAGCGCCAGCTCTACCGAGCCGGGGAGGAAATCGCGTTTGGAGTTGGTGCGGGCGTAATCCTCCACCCGCGCCGTGTCGCGCCAGGTGGCCCGGTCCACGATCACCCCGTCGGAGCCGATGGCTTCCACATAGAGCGTGGGAGTAGCCACATACACCCCTTCGCGGCGGTAGGCCTGTGCTCCGCGGCGGAAATTCATCAGATCGTACGTCAGCCGGAAGCTCACCACCGCCCGCCCCTTCCCCGGAGCAAGGCCGGGATGGGTGGTCACCTCAAGAAAATAGTTATCGCCGTAGGCATAGAAATCCTCCATCCCCCCGGCTCGCGGAGTCTGCGCGGATGCCGCTACGCACCCCAGGACAAGAAGGAGAAGAACTGAACGAAGATGCCGCATGGTCGAAATCATGGTTAGGAACGCCTGCCAAAATGCGGATGAGCGGGGCCGGGATCTGCCGGTCGGATGCCGGTGCGCTATCGGTGGCCCGTGCCCCGGATGCCCGATAGAGCGCTATCCGGCATCTCAACGACGAACGAGCCAAAAGCGCCGTGTTACAGGAACACCCCGCTGATCGCCACCGAGAGGGAGATGCCGTTGTAGGCCGGGGTCAGCCCGCCGTTGCCCACGGTGCTTCCATCCGGTTCCTTCCACTCCGGGCGGGAGATCATCATCCCCCAGTCCAGGCGGGCGGTCACCGCAGGCGTAAAGCTCCCCCCCGCTGCTGACGTCAACAAATGGACCAGTTCCACTCCCACCGCCACGCGCGGGGCATATCCGGAGTAGACCGCGGAGCTTCCTGCGGCCACCGGCTTCCCCTCGAAGAAGGGGATCGCCTCGGACTGCTTGTTGGCGTATTCCAGTTGGTAGCCGTAGTAGCCACCATGCAGATAGGGCATCACCACCGTCCCGGTAGCGCGATGCACCACCAGCCCCAGATCGAGCCCCCCTCCCATGCCGTTCAGGGTATACTCGTCGCGCGGATTGCCGGGGGAGTTGATGGAATTGATAGTGGGATAGAGAACCTGCTGGCCGCTCAGACCGACGAAGAGATCATCCCCCACGAATGCCCCGAGGCTTGCATTGACCGTCCAGCCGGTGGTGGGAAAATCCTCCGTCTGATAGAGGAAGTTCTCGCCGTTGCCCCGCACCGGCGTATATGATTTCAGCCGGTCGGAGAACGCGCCGTTGTCGTAGGCGGAAAGCCCCCCGCCGATCCCGAAGATGAAGGCGGGACGGGAGCCCTCCTGTGCGGCGGCGCGGCTGCCGGCCGCCAGAAGAAGAACACCCAGAGCGAGCGATCGGAGGATCATGATGATACTCTATGTAGTTGGAAGAATAGTTCGTAGTGCCCGGCGGGAACCTCCCGGAACAGCGGCCATCCATCTGCGGAATGCGCCCCGTTCCGATAGCGCATCGCCGTTGCCCCACGCCCGCCGCGACCGGTCTTCTGCTGGTTCTCTCATCAACCGGCACATCCCTAGAAGCCATACTGAACAACCACCGCGCTCCCATCGTTATATACTCTGATGGTATCGTGCGGTTCCAGAATATACCGGTTCAGATTCATCGAACGTTGAAGATCGTTCGGGCTGCCGGGCTGCGGGCGCGTATAGATCACAAGGTTTTTACGGAGCGTATCGGGGAATGCATAGCTTCGAACGTTGTTTTTCGTGCCGATCCACCAGCCGCGCGTATAGATATTCCGGTCGGACTGAATAACGATCCACTCGTTATCCACCCCGGCAGCGCTTTTGTTTGCGGCCTCATCATAGTAGATGCGGGTGATCTGCACCCCCTTGCGGGCATGATCGTACGGGCGGCCGATATAGGGGCCCTCCTTCAGAATTTCCGTGGGAGCGTTGCTGCATCCGGCAGCGAATACCGCCACAACCATCAGAGAGGCCACCCTGCCGGGCATGGCCCCGATACAACGGGCAACTGTTCTATATGACATCTTAACAATAAATAGAATGACGGAAGCAGGGAATGTACGCTCCTGTGCGGCGGTTTCCGAGACTCTTCGTGCTGCCCCCATGGGAGATACCGCTCGCGGCATCGTATCGTGAACGCTGTATCGCAAACCCACAGCAGCCCGCATGGATATGGCTGCCGGGGAAAGAAGCCGGGATGTGGCGAATCCCGGCCGGCGGCGGTTGTAGTGCCGGCTACAGAATCTCCTCTACCAGATTCAACGCCCCCAGCACCACGCCGGGAGCCCCCTGCCCCGGATAGACGGTATCCCCCACCAGGGAAAGACCCGGCAGCGGCGTGCGGAACTTCGGGGAGAAGAGGATGTTCCGGCGCACCGAATGCGGCACGCCCCCCACCATGCCGTGCAGCCGCCCGGTGTAATGGCGGAAGGTACGGGGGGTGCCGGCAAGGATGAACTTCTTCGGGACCGCATCGAACCCCGGCAGGGCCAGCCCGATCGCCCGGAGGATGATATCGCGCAGCTCCCCCTTTCTCCGCTCGTATTCCTCATCCGCCAGCTCCTCCCACTCCCAGGGGCGCTCGATATGGGTGCTCACGGTGAGAACGCGCCATCCCTCCGGCGACCGGAGCCGGTCGTCAGGGGCCGAAAGGGAGAGAAAGACCGCCCCGGCACCGCAGCCGGGAAGAGGTCCGGTATGGATCTGATGGTAGAGGCATCCGCCGTCATCGAACCGGTCCTCGGCGGCACAATAGAGGGTGAAGGCGCCCCAGCCGGTTCCGGCGCGCTCGGCCATCCGGCCGAAGAGCAGGCCCGGCTGGCCGGGGAGAAGCCGGGCCATATCGTAGATCGTGGCGTTGGCGATCAGCCTGCCGCAGGTGTAGCGCTCCCCGCGCGTGGTCTCCAGGGTCCATCGCTCCCCGGATCTGCGGATCTCCGTCACCTTCCGTTTTGCCAGCACCGGAGCGCCGTGGGCGGTGATCTCCGACGCCATCAGCTCCGCCAGCGCATACATTCCCCCGTAGGGATACCAGGTATCGGCGGGATAGGCCAGCCCCATCGCACCGATCAGAAAAGGGGTATCATCGGCATGGTTCTGCGCGGTTATCATCAGCAGTTCGTCGATAAAGCGGCAGAAGAGCGCGTTGGCGTGCAGCCCGTGGCGGCGCATCACATCGAGCACGGAGGTCCAGGTATAGCGCAGCAGAGGGATGTTCAGGAGATTGGCCGGGCGGATCATCCGGAGCAGATCACCCGGGGTTTTCGGCGGAAAGGTGCGATTGACCCTGGAAAGCTCCCAGGCGCGGCGGTCGGTGGCGATCACCTCCTCCCAGAACGGCCGCTGCCCGGCCGGACCGAACGCCCGCTCGCATTCGGCGATCCAGCGCTCCGGGTCGCCGTGACGCCTCACCAGCGTCCCATCCGGCAGATGGCAGATCATCCCAGGTTCCACCCTTGCCAGATGCGGCCAGCGCCCCAGCTTCTCGAACAGCATGCGGAGCGGCCCCAGCTCTCCCACCCCGGAAACGGTGGTGGCCCCCACATCGAAGCGGAACCGGCGGCGCGAGCCATCGGCGGCACGATCGTACCGGTCGAAATAGCCCGCGCATCCCCCCACCGCGCTATGCCCCTCCAGCAGGGCCACATCGGCACCGGCATGCGCCAGCAGCGCCCCGGCGGCCAGCCCGCCGAGACCGCCGCCGAGGACGATATGGTCGAAGTCGAAGCGGATCGCTCGAGTAGATTGGGGCAGATTTTCGATTTGCGATTTTAGATTGGAAGAGTTTGCCGGCTGTCAGTAGTCTTCTCCCGCAAACCTATACGATCACCAGCATACCCGGCCCCAACGACGACGGATTACCGGCAGCAGGCGAAACCCGCGCACTGACCTAAGAACTAAGCTCTAAATTCTAA
>JBMDXA010000233.1:0-4037 GCA_048594725.1 Candidatus Kapaibacteriota bacterium | reverse complement strand
GAACTCGGCGGCCAGATAGCCGCTCTCGGCGAAGGTTCCGGTAAGATCGAGCACCTTGCGTCCGAGCAGGTCGTACAGTGCAAGCTCGGGATCACGGAGGATGCCGTCCGCCCCTGCGCTGGCGATGCGGATGGTGGTGCGTCCGGTGGCGGGGTTGGGCTGCACCAGCAGGGAGCGTCCCTGTGCCTGTTCCGGGCGTTCGCCGGCGGATGCGATGGCATCGGTAACGGTAAGGATGGCGGCCGCCGAGGTGAGCGAGCATTCGCCGTTGACGATCACATCGTAGCGGCCCGCATCGGAGAAGGCGGCGCGCTGGATGTTGTAGCTGGAGATGGTGGCGCCGGGAATCGGGATGCCATCCTTGCGCCACTGGTAGGTGGGATGCAGGCCGGTGGCCCCCACATACAGATGCACGCGGGTTCCCACCTGGACGGTGGTATCGCCCGGCTGCGACTGGATGGTTTCATAGAAGACGATCAGCCGTGCGGCCCTGGAGCGGACCGGGGAACTGGGGCAGGCCGCATTGGCTACCTCGCAGTAGTAATAGCCGTTGTCATCCTGATCGGCGGAGCGCACCAGAAGGGTTGATGCGGTCGCGTCCGGAATCATCTCCCCATCCTTGTACCACTGGTACAGAGCATCGTCGTCCTCGGCCTGCACGTTGAATGATGCGGTAAAGCCGGGGCAGATCTCGGTATCGACCGGCTGCGCGATGATGCTTGCGCCGGGTTTCAGATCCACGCGCACGATCTCGGTAAGTGCCACGCTGCCGCAGGCATCCAGCACGATAAGTTCGTAGGTGCCGGTATCGGCGGCTGTCACCGAGTCGATACGGAGCGCCGGCCTGGTTGCTCCGAAGAGGGTGAACCCGTTCTTCCTCCATACATACTTCAGTTCCAGCCCCGCCGCCAGCGCCGAGAGCTCCGCCGGGGTGCCGGGGCAGACCACGATATCCTCGATCCCCCGGATCAGCTTCGGTCCCGCGATGATCTCGAAGTCCACCATCCCTGTATCGGCCGCTATCGGCATGCCGGGGCTGGGAAGATCGAAGTCCCGGACGCTGACACGGAACCCCTCTCCCGGAGGCTGGTTCACCGGCAGCATCCAGTCCCAGTCCTGTACATTCCCCGCATCCCCCGGATAATTGGTCAGAAGATTGGAATGATACATCCGACCGCTCTCTGTAAGCAGATCGACTGTCAGCACATTGATATCGAACGACTTCCATCGTATCGCATAGGTTCCTGTGGGGCACAGGCGCACCAGCGAGCCCGGCGACTCGGTAAGCAGGATGATGGTGGCCGGAAGGAGCTTGCCGAGGAACGCATCGTAGGAGCCGATGGCCGGCACCGTCTGGGCGTTGAAGACCGGGGCGAGCTTGCGGTCGTAGGCCTGGGGGGTGGTAGGGAAATTGAACGAGACGGTGGTGCCGCAGAAGTAGAGCATCTGCCGGGTGGAGTTGCCGCTACAGGTCGTGTAGGTTGCCAGATCATTGATCGCATCCCGTTCCTCGCCGCCGATGAACGTGGTATAGATAAGGCTGTCGCCGCGATCGGACAGCAGGGAGATAAATCCGTCGTGGGCGCCATCCTTGGTCGAGTCGAACGTGGCGACATGCGGGTTGATCGGGAAATCGCCCGATATGGTATAGCCCGCAACCCAGAGCCTTCGCAGCGGGGGGCCGGTTTCCCCCTGGCAGGTTCCGAGCCCGCGTTCGTACGGGGCGATCACCTGGCAGTAATCATCTCCGCTTCCTCCCAGATACGTGGAGTAGACCAGCCTGCCGGTGTTTATGCCGACCCTTGCGGCAAAGGCATCGTACGTTCCGCCGTTGAAGCTCCGGTCGTAGGCGCCCGCGCTGGTGGGGAAATCCTCCGATGCGGTATATCCTCCCACGAAGACCTCTCCGGCCGATGTCGGTATGGCGATATCGCGGCCGTGATCGTCGCGCGAGCCCCCGAGATACGTTCCGTACTCAAGCCTCGTGTTGTCGGCGCTTACTCGCAGGATCGCCACGTCGGTGCCGCCGTTGTAGCTCCGGTCGATCGCTCCCGAGGTGGTGGGCAGATCGGCCGAGAGTGTGGTGGCGACGATATAAGCACTCAGGGGCGTGCTCCGTCCTCCCGGTTTGATCGCGGAGGGGAGATCGGCCCCGCTGCCGCCGATATAGGTGGAGGAGAGCAGGGTGCTTCCGGTGGCGTCCATCACCGCCGAGAAGATATCCACATCGCCGTTGTAGGTGGGATCGTAGGCATCGGCGGTGGTGGGGAAATCATCCGAGAGGGTATAGCCGCAGAATCGGATGATATCGCCGCTCTCCCGCAGCATCGATACGATGCCATCCCCGCGCGCGCCGCCGATGAAGGTGGAGAAGACCAGCATGGAGCCGGAGTTGTTCAGATACAGGATGAATCCGTCGCTGGTGCCGCCGTTGTAGCGGGTGCTGAATGCGCCGGCTGTGGTGGGGAAATCCTCGGAGCTTGTGACGCCGCAGACTCTCATGGTGCCGGCAACCTGGCCGAGCATGATATCGGTTCCCTCATCCCCCTTCGATCCGCCGATCAGCGTGGAGAAGATCAGCGCGCCGGTGGAGCTTTTTATCTTGGCTACGAACACATCGTTGCCTCCGCGCTCGGTGATGTCGTAGGCGCCGTAGGTGGCCGGGAACTTGTCGGAGAAGGGGCTGGAGCCCCCCGTGTATCCGGTGAAGTAGATGTTGTCGGCCCCTTCTGTTATCAGCGCACGCGCGCCGTCGCTGGCGCCGCCGCCGAAGAATGTGGAGTACAGAAGCGGATCGATCACCAGCGGCAGGCTGCGGTCGTATGCTCCCAGCGAAAATCCCACCGTTCCATCCCCGTGGCGCTTGAACGCGCATTGCACCTGGTGGCGTCTGCCCCATTTGTTCTGGTAGGCGAAGAGTTTTCGCTGATATAGCGTGCCCATGCTCGTTTTCATCGCCAGCTCGCCGGAGCGGGTGATCCATACCCGTTCGGCCCCGTTGAATCTGATCCTGACGGCGCTCGGGTCGGCCTGCGGCGCCACCATGATATCGTAGCGCGGAAGTCCCTCCTCGAAGTAGAGCACCGCGTCGATGCCGGGATAGAGCCCCTGCATCCGCGCGGAGGCGTATGTGGGGACCTCCGAGGCCCATCGCGCCGGATCGTTGCCGATGAAATAGTTGCGATGTCCCGGAAGCGGTGCTGTTCCCTGTGTTGCCGATGCACCGGAGGCCCCCGCGAACTCCATCAGGATAAGATGTCCGCGCCGCCGCGTGGTGGCCGGAGGGGAGATGGCAGCGGGATCGAGCCGGTTGCGCTCCTCAGCGATGGCCTGAATCGTGTGGGGGTCGTAGAGGATGGAGGAGTTGGTGATCCAGAGATCGAGCCCTTTGAGCTGTGCGGCAAGCCGTACCTGCTCCGGCCACTGGCCCCTGTTCTCGGTGAAGGAGACCGATGCGCCCGCCAGCTGTGCGGCCGACTGCCGCGGGCCGAGCTGCCCGACATCGCCGTGGGATGATGGCTGTGCCTGCGCGATACACGGGATGAGCAGCAGCAGCAGAGCAAATAGTGAAGGTGAACGCATAACGGTTGTATCAGTGATTCCAGGTACATGAACGGGGGGAATCAGTTCTGCATTCAAAGGACCGCCAGAGGGGATGAATGTTTCAGGGGGACGGTGGTTTCCTGCCGGCAGCGATACGTGATGTACGATTTCCGATCGGCGATCCGGGCCAAGAACGGAGCCTGTACAACGCACAAGGCCGCCCGGAAGCATCCGGACGGCCCCTGCGCTCATCACCGACTCCGCAATCTACTTATCGGGTGATGATAACGCTCGTAGCGCTGCTGGTGCCGCCGGCCGCAAGGCGGCAGTAATAGATGCCGGGTGGCAGCTGGCGCGCATCGAACTCGGCGGCCAGATAGCCGCTCTCGGCGAAGGTTCCGGTAAGATCGAGCACCTTGCGTCCGAGCAGGTCGTACAGTGCAAGCTCGGGATCACGGAGGATGCCGTCCGCCCCTGCGCTGGCGATGCGGATG
>JBMDXA010000232.1:0-19730 GCA_048594725.1 Candidatus Kapaibacteriota bacterium | reverse complement strand
CGGCGGATGGACCCGCCTTGCGGCGCTGGATGCACGCGAGATCAGGGGAGGGGATGGCATCTTCATGGCGAGGACGCCCGATGGCTTCTATCGCTCCATCGATAGCGGCGCCACCTGGCAGATGCTGGGATCGCCCGCCGGCGATGGGCGGCTGGTGCAGGATGGGGAAACCCTGTATGCCGCCAGAAACTCGGTGATCTACCGCCTGAGCGAGCAGGGGGTGGCCTGGACCCAGCTTGCTATCGTCCCGGCTCCGTTCCTCACCTTCTTCGCCTACGATTCCATCGTCTTTGTGGGGCGCAGCGGCGATACCCCCGGCCTGTACCGCTCGGCCGATCGCGGAGCCGCGTGGGAGAAGATTCAGGCCGGGCTTCCGGCGAACGTGGTGCCCTTATCGTTCCACCGGATCGGCGCGGTGCTCTACATGGGCACCGATCTGCATGGCGTGTTCAGCTCTACCGACGGCGGAGCAAGCTGGGGCGCCATCAACAGCGGGCTGGGTCTCAGCGGTTCGTATCCCTCCATCACGGCGCTCGCCAGTATCGGCGGCCGCCTCTGGGCCTCCGCACCGACGGGAACCTCTCTCTATAGGAACGGCCAGTGGTACACCCGCATCCGCAGCAACATCCGGGCGATGACGGTCTCCGGCGAGAACGTCTATATCGGGACGAACAACAGAATATACCGGAGCGGCGGCATCGGCGACCATTGGGAGCAGATGAACGAGGGGATCAAGGCGCACCGGATCGATGCCCTTGCCACCTTCCGCAATACCGTGCTGGCAGGCGCCAACGGCCTGATCTATCAGAGCACCGACGCCGGCGATAGCTGGCTCCTCTCCTGGAACCGTCCGGACGATGTCAGCCCGGTCCGGTTTGCCGGAGGGGACGACACCATCTATGCGCTGGACAATCATGCGGCCAGTGCCGGGATCTACCGTTCCGAGGATGGGCGCGCATGGGAGGAGACCGGCGGCGAAGGATTCCCCTATCAGCTCCGCTATCTCAGCTCGCTGGCCGCCAGCGGCGATACCCTCTTTGCCGGCTATTACCGGACCATGGAGAACGATGGCGTGGCCTGGGTCAATGGCGGCGTCTACCGCTCCGTGGATGGCGGCGAGCACTGGAACCCCGCCAGCAACGGCCTGCCGAGAAGAGGGGAATCCGATGTGCCGGTGTACGATCTGGCAGCGGTGCGGGGCGTGCTTCTGGCGCAGACGCCGGAGGGCCTGTACCGCTCGTCCGATGGCGGTGCGAACTGGTCGGCCGTGGCAACCGGGTTCCCGCAGAATGTGGGGATGCGGCGCTTCGCGGTGGCCGGAGGAACCGCCTATCTGGCCGGAAGCGGCGGCGTCTACGTATCGTCCGATGCCGGGATCACCTGGGGCCCGATGAACGCGGGGCTGCCCCAGGGGGTGTCGGTGCAGTTCATCTCCGTGGCCGGAACCACGGTCTACGCCGCCACCTCCTACGGAACGAGCGGGGAGCTGGGCACTCATGTCTATCGCTACACGGGGAGCCGGTGGGCCGAGATCAGCGATCAGTTTCCCGCCGGCATCGCTCCGAAGTTCTTCGTCCAGGCCGGGGATAGGGTGCTGGCCGGCACCGCCTGGAACAGCGTCTGGCGCGGAACTCCCGCTCCGGCATCGGTGCCGCATGCTCCGGCCGGTGGCGCGATGGATCTGGCCGTGTCGCCCAATCCCTTCCGCTCCGATCTGACCGCCAGCTTCACGCTGGGGGAGGGGGGCGCTGTGCGTCTGATGCTCCTCTCGCTGTCGGGCGAGGAGGTCGGTACCATCCACGACGGCGTTCTCCAGAGCGGTCGGTACGAGATCGGCATCAACGGCAGCGCGCTCGCCTCCGGAGCCTATTATCTCCGTATCGAAAGCCCCGGCGGAGTGCAGACGGTTACGGTGATGAAGGTTCGCTAAGGTATCCGCCGGATGGGGCCGTAGCCGGTCCTGCGTAGCAGGAACGCCGCGCTCCGCTCTCTATGATGATCCATTCCGAGAGGTTCTGATACTCACCCCCGCATGCATGCCGCGTGCGGGGGTGAGTGCGTTCAATGGCCGTTCAATGCGATCGCGAACTTTGCTCCCGATGTCGGGCTTTGCCGGCCGCCGCGCCGGGGAGCCCAGTATGCGTAACGATACGATCAGGAGAAATCATGAAAACAGTAGCGACACTGATGGTCTTGATGCTGGCCGCAATGCATGCGCGCGCCCAGCAGTGGGAGCAGACGAGCGGGCCGGAGGGGGCCGATGTGCTTTGGCTGGCCGGGAACGATTCGGCGCTGCTGGCGCTGGTACGGCCGGGCGTCATCTACCGGCATGATCCGGGCGGCTGGACCCGCACAGCGGAGCTGGAGGCGACGAGCCTTCATGCCAGCGGTAATGCGTTTATCGCTCTCAACCATGAAGGTGCCTTCCGTTCCACCGATCGCGGCGACCATTGGGAGAAGGTGGGGCCTGCCGGCTTCCTCTTCCGCGCCGCCACCTATGATAACGATCTGTACATCGCCGCCGATTCCATCATCTATCGTCTGAGCGACGATGCCGGAACCTGGAATCGGGTTGTCTCTTCCGGCCGGCTGGACTTCTTTTCCTTTTTCGTCCGGAACTCCACGATACTGATCGGCAGGGGAGGCGATTCGGTTGGCGTGTTCGCCTCGGCCGATTCCGGAAAAACCTGGCGCCGTGTTGGCGCTGGCCTGCCGCCGGGAACCGCCCCGCACCTGTTCCTTCGTCATGGATCGGCGCTCTATGCGGGCGTCAGTATCTATGGCATTTTCCGCTCCACCGACGGGGGGGAAACCTGGAGCGCGGCCAACGAGGGGCTGCCGAAGAGCGGCGGCGAATATCCCTGGGGGCAGAGCTTTCTGGCGATTGGTGATAAGGTCTGGATGTCCGGGCGCCACGGCCTGTTCTCCCGTGCCGATTCATCGTGGAGGGTGCAGAGCATCAGCCAGCATTCCTCTCTTGCGATGGCCTCGGGGATGATCTACCTGGGCTCCAACAGCGGCGTGATGGCAACCGCCGACACGGGCCGTTCCTGGACCCGCCTGAACGCCGGGCTCCGGGCGCATCGCATGAGCGGGATCGCCCCGTTCGGCAGCGCGGTTCTGGTAAGCGCCGGCGGCTCCATCTACCGCAGCACCGATCGCGGCGGAAGCTGGACCTCCGCCGCGCCGATCGATGTGGACCGGTTCACCGCCGGAAGCGATGCCATGTACGCGCTCGGCGACGGATTCTCCGGCCGGGGCATCTTCCGCACGGTCGATGGGCTGGACTGGGGATCGGTCGGGGAAAGCCTGCCGCACGCGCCGGAGTGGCTCAGCGCGCTCGCCGCGCACGAGGATACCCTCTTCACCGGGTATTACCGGGTCGGATGGAACGGGAATATGGACTGGCGCATCGGGGGCATCTACCGCTCGGTCGATGCCGGGGCAACATGGCGCCCCTCCGGCAGCGGGCTTCCGAAGCAGGGGACCGTGGAGATGCCGGTGCTGGAGCTGTTCGCCACCGACGGGGTGGTGCTGGCTCATGGCAGCAGCGCGCTCTATCGCTCCGGCGATGGCGGGGAGAACTGGGCCCGCGTGCAGTTCGATTCCCTGGCCGGGGTCACGCCGCTCCTCTTTGCCGCGAGCGGAGGGAAGATCTATATGGCAAAGGGGGGGCGTGCCTACATCTCGGCCGATGCGGGAGTTACCTGGACGAACATCAGCAACGGCCTTCCCGCCGAGGCGTTCGCCCATCATCTCTCGCTCATCCGTGGCGTGCCCTATCTCTCGGCCACGCTCGGCCGGAACCTCGGGCGCGTCTACCGGTTCGTGTCCGGGGCCTGGGAGGATATCACCATGCAGTTCCCGGAGGATGCATCGTTCTGGGAGTTCGTGGAGTCGGGGGATATGCTCCTGGCAACCACCGCATGGAACAGCGTCTGGCGCCGGTCCCTCGGGCCGATTGCCTCGGCTCCGTCCGGCAGCGCTGGCAGCGGGGCCGCCCTTGCGGCATCTCCCAATCCGTTCATCTCCGAAAGCGGTGTGGACCTGGATCTGAAGAAGGGAGGAGCGGTTCGTCTGGTGCTGCTCTCGCCGCTCGGCGAGGAGATAGAAACCCTGTACGAGGGAGAGATGGAGGCCGGACGTCATCATCTGCGCCTGGATGGATCGGCGCTTCCGTCGGGCATCTATCATCTCCGTCTTCAGAGTTCCGGTGCGGTTGCAACCACAACGGTGGTGAAGGTGAAGTAGAGTGCTGCAATACGGATATGGGGCCGCTACCGGGCCAATTCCCGCCCATGGTCAGTGGTCCACCCTCCGTAGCCGCTATACCCGAAGGGGAAATCTGCCGGCAACCCATTCCCTTACGATTCCCAGACGATCTCTGCATGAAAAAAGAGAAAAAAGGGAAGAGGAAATCCCGGCGGAAATTCCATTGAGCTCCATTGTACGAGCAAGCCCCGCACAGTATATCGTGCGGGGCTTGCGTCATTACGGCCTGGTGTCTGCCGTTGCGGCATGAGACGGCAAGATGCCAATGGATCATGCACGGGCTCATATATCCGCCTGGCGGCCGGCACTATTGCCACCGGCAACGGACTACTGACCACGGACCGGAGCCCGGCCGGTAGTGCCGCCCCCTCCGCATCCGCATCACATGGTAATTCCCGATCAATTCAATCGAAAATCGAAAATCAAATCACCCCCGTCCCTGCACGATGGTTCCCTCGGCGGTTCCGGTAGCCACCTTCGGGCGTGGCGCATCGGCCAGCCCGAAGCGGGTTCTCCAGTAATCGTTCAGGAAGATGTTGTTCGGGTCCTTCTGGCTGCGGATGGCCTGGAATCGGTCCCACTGGGCGTACTGCTGCTTGAAGAACGCCACCCATCCCTCCGGATCTCCCTGCGGGATCACCGGCTGGAACTTCCCCCAGTGCAGGCGGAACGGAATGCCGTTGGAACGGAGCAGGTTCCAGAGCGCCGGATAGAACACCTCGGCCGGATTCCCCGCGTTGTTGGCGAACCAGTACGGGTCGATCCGGAAGACGCCATCCTTCCAGATGTCGTTGCCGTCGCTGTAGGAGGGGCTCATCATGATACTCGTGGGCTCGGCGCCATACAGCTCCCAGCCGTAGGTTCCGGTTCTGGCGAGCGCTTCGTCCCGGTTCTCCGGCGCGAGGAAATAATCGTTCAGGATGTTCATCACCTCGGTGGTGCGGCCGATCGGCAGCCAGATCTCGGTGAACTCCGTCGGCACCAGGGTGTCGTCGGCCTGGTTGTCCATCGGCAGCCCGCTCCAGGCGTAATCCTGGAAGTGCTGCGGCTGGCCGGTATCGGGCGCCTTCTTGGTGGAGTCGAGCGGAACGAAGAGGTTCAGCACCTCCGGATAGAAGTACGGGAGCATTTTCTTGATGCTTCCGGCCAGCGGCGTCAGGAAGTCGATCATGGCATCGACCCCATACTTGAGCGCCGTGCTGATGGCATCGGCCACCACCTTCGCCAGCGGTCCCAGCTCCTTGCTGAGCATGAAGTCGAGCGCCCCCTGAAGCTGCGCGAACGTCGGGACGAGCTTCGGCTTGGCGGCCTGGAGATCATCGAGGTTGCCGATGATGGTCAGGAAGATGGAGATCGCCACCTCGGCCGCTTCCGGATGGTCGGTGAACTCCTGGTAGGGCTTCGGCGTGAACCCCGGCTCCGGGGCCACCCGGTTGCACTGCCAGACCACGATCCTCTCCCCGCCGCGCTGCGGCCACCAGACCAGCCGCGTGTACTCGGTCTGCTTCAGCCACTGCTCCAGGCTCGGCCTGGTCGGCGTGCCGTTGCCGAACAGATCCACCGCCGCCTCGGCATAGGTGGTGATAGCCTCCTGCCCCACGATGTTGAAGGTGGGAACGCACTGGAAGGTGATGGTGGAGATGGCACCGAGAAGCCCCATCGAGAGCACCGCCGCGTTGAACAGCTCCGGATCGGTGTCGTCGCGGCTGACGCTGTAGGCGTTGCCCTGGCCGTCGATCAGGCGCACCGCGTAGATGGCCCTGTTCATCGAGTAGGTGAGCGATCCCCCGGAGGAGCCGGTGGAGATGAACCCGCTGACGGTCTGGTGGGTGATGCCGCCCAGGTCCGGCAGCGTCCAGCCCTGATCCTTCCAGAGCTGGTACAGGAGGCTGTTCTCCAGCGTCGAGGTATGGGTGGGATCGCCCGGATTATAGCCAAGATTGATCCCCGCGTCCGCCTCTACCAGCATCCGCTCGGCGTCCACCACCCGGTAGCTGCGGTACTGGTCCAGCATGATGTTCATGTTCAATCCCGGCGGAGGCGTCTGCCTGCTCACCACATTCTCGCTGTCGGTGATGGTGTCGGTGTAGATGGCGGCTGCTACCGAATGTGCCGAGCCTCTGATACGAAATTCCAGTCCGCTGGCGTTTGCCTGCTTGATGAGGACAATGAGATCTTCTTCGCACTGCGGATGATAAAATCCGTCCGGTCCGATCAATGGAATCGCATTCGACATTGGTATCCCTGTCGTTGTGTGTATGGAGATGATGGCCCCCCGATTAATCGCGCCGGGGAGGACCATGGGGCGCGATACCGGAATTGCCGGGGCCTGAAGAGAAGGAAACGATGATGTGCGGACCCCTGGGTTGCTCGGGGATCATCATGACGCGCGAAGATAGGAAGAGAATTGTTGAGGGAGGAAGAAAAAAATCAGCGATGGGGGGCGGTGCGATGCTGTTATGCGAGCTGGCATGCCCCGCCTCTCCGCGGCCGCGAACGGCAAGCCTCCGAACCTGCCGGCCATGCCCGGCTCTGCTGTCAGTTCTCTTCTATTACGTATTATCGTCCTCACCCCCCCCATGACGCGTTATCCCCCCATGGTATCCAGCGATCGATAATCTCCGAGACAGGATCATCCGGCGTTCCGGCCGGTGGAGAGATTTTTTTAATAATGAGAATTGAGGCGCTTCCCGCCGCACACGCCCGTGCACGGCGTGGCGGGAGCATCCGGATTTTTTTTTCCTGGAGGAATATCGTATGTCCGCACCTGCCAATGAGCTGGCCTTCGCTTTTACGGAAATGGTGAAGGCGGCCGGGAACTGGTCTCTGCATGCCGAGGAGCGCGAGCGGAAACGCACGCTTCTGAAGATCAAGGCGTTCGACAAGGTGGAGCCGAAGGAGCGCCTCGCCAAACGTGCCAACCGGCTGCTCGACAAGGTGAAGGCGGCGCTCCCGGTTGTTCAGGAATCGGTGGCCCTCTCCGACGAATTACGCGAGCTGGTTGCGCGCGATCCCATCAGTCCCGACGAGATCAATAATGCGCTCTACGAGCGGGTGATAGGGGAGACCCGCGATTTTCTCTCGTCGGCATTTCTGGAAAAAGGGATACGGGCGAAACGGAGCGTGGGGCGTATCGTGCGCAATATCGGGGGAGGGCGTTCCTGCTATGGCACCGGGTTTCTCGTCTCGCCCAATCTTCTGATGACCAACTGCCATGTGCTCGACAGCCGGGCGCATGCGGCCGGGAGCATCGTGGAGTTCGATTATCAGGTGGATGGCGATGACAACCCGCTGGCGGTGCGGCGGTTCGCGCTCCAGCCGGAACGATTTTTTCTGAACGATACCGGGCTGGATGTGGCGCTGGTGGCGGTGGCCCCGTTTTCTTCCCAGATGCATCCGCTCGCCACATACGGCTGGTGCCCGATGATCGGTGCCGAGGGGAAGATCAGCATCGGCGACTGCGTCAATATCGTGCAGCATCCGCGCGGCGAGATGAAGCAGATCGTGATACGCGAGAATTGCCTGCTCGATCTTCAGGATATCGTGGCGCATTACGAGGGGGATACCGAGCCCGGTTCCTCCGGCTCGCCGATTTTCAACGATCAGTGGGAGGTGGTGGCGCTGCATCATTCCGGCGTCCCGAAAATGGACCCCGAAGGAGGGAATTTCCTGAATATTCACGGCGATATCTGGCAACAGGGGGATGATCCCAGCCTTCTGGCCTGGGTCGCCAACGAGGGGATTCGTGTCTCCCGTCTGGTGAACTTCATCCGCGATGCCGAACTCCGCCCGCACGAGCTGGCGCTTCGCGATGAGTTCCTGGCTGCCACGCCGGGGCATGGCGGGATCGCCCCCGCCCCCGATGCCGAATCCCTTCGCGATCCCGATACCCAACACCAGGATACTCCCATGCCCCTCAGCGATCAGACCGCGCAGAATCATCCGGTGACGCTCAACGTGCAGCACCGCGGTATCACCCTGACGATTCCTCTTACCATTACGATCGGCCTTGGAACGCCGGCCGTTGCTGCGGCCGCGCCATCCGCGGCGCCGGCCGAGCCTGTCGCCGATGTGCATGCAAGCGTCTCCGGCGGCGGGGAGCTGCTGGAGAGCATCGATCCCGATCCCGACTACGGAAATCGTCCCGGATATGATCCCAATTTTCTCGGGTTCCCCCTTCCGCTCCCGAAGCTGGGAAATACCATCAAAAAGCAGGCGGCGCTGGTGCGTGGCACCAGTAGCTGCGAGCTGAAATATTATCACTACAGCGTCATCATGAACAGCGCCCGCCGTATGGCGTTTGTGGGGGCCGTCAACTACGATGGCGGCGCGAAAATCTCGTACAAGCGTGCCGGTGATGACCGCTGGTTCTTCGATAAGCGCATACCGCAGGAATATCAGGCCGGGAACGAATATTATTCGGCCAACCCCTACGATCGCGGCCATCTGGTCCGCCGTGCCGATTCCGCCTGGGGAGCCGATACCCGGTCGGCCAAGCTCGCCAACGACGACACCTTCCATTTCACCAACTGCTCGCCGCAGCATGAGGTGTTCAATCAGAGCACGAAATCCAACAGGCAGGGGGTGCTTCTCTGGGGCGATATCGAGGAACATATCGCCAGACAGGCGAGCGGCAACGATATGAAGCTCAGCATCTTCAATGGTCCGGTGTTCCGTCATGACGATCGCACGCATCGCGGCCTGGCCGTTCCGAGAGAATATTTCAAGATCGTGGTGTTCAGGCAGGGGAACGGCAAACCTCGTGCGCTCGCATTTCTTCTCAGCCAGGCATCGCTCATCAAGAATGTTCCGCTGGAGGAGTTCGTGGTGGGACCATATGCGCCGTTCCAGGTGCGGGTGAGGGATATCGAGAGCCGTACCAGCCTGAATTTCGGTGCGCTGCGCACCTACGATCCGCTGGAACATGATGGCAACGAAAATTTCTTCGAGTCGGAGATGGACGCCGTCCCTCTTTCCGGTCTCGGCGATATCGTCATGACCGAAGGGCCGGAGCCCGATCCAATCGTCGTGACGGCGCCGGCGGACGCGCTGCAATAACCGCCGCCGATGGAACCACTACCGGAGCCCCGGCCGCAGAACATGCGTGGCCGGGGCTTCTGCTGTTATGGAGAGTGGTATACGTGCCCGGCATCTCCCTTTCCGGAGCGTCCTCTGCGTAATTATCTTCCCCAGTGGTTCCGGAGCGGATTGCAGATGATATATCGTTCGTGCGCTGATACATCCGTGAGATCCGGAGTCTGTCGAAGTGTGCATCTCTGCTCGTTCCTCTCCTTTGCATGGGACGTCCCACACCGCGTGAGAGCGGTGGCCCGGTGATATCTGAATATTTTTTGGCGATTATATACCTGATAGACCCAACCATGCCAGATGCATCACGGGAAGGCGCCAAGGCGCAAAGAAGATGTCGTTCTTCGCGCCTTCCGGTGGGATTCTTCTGGAAGTGCCCACTCAGGGTCGCTGGAGTATATAGTTGCCTAGTTTTTTTTATCCGGAATAGTATGTCCAGAATTGCCCTGATATGGATGGCTCTTATGCTCCCACATACCCTGGTTGCCATGTGCGGGGCGCCGCCGGGGCTTTCCGCGGGATGGTATGAAGTCTCGGCACCGTATTCTCATGAGCACTATATCCGGCAGCCTTGTTGGGAAAATTCGCTGGAGATCGTAGTCAGGGATAGACTGGGAAGGACGATCGCCGATGCGCACGTGGTTGTGATTACTTCGGATGACAGTGGAAGAATAACGGCGGAGTTCGATGAGCCGCGCGGCCTGTATTCTGCGGATGTCTCCTTTTCCAGACCCGTAACGGTGGAGGTGATGCATCCCGGCTTCAATCCCGTGAAGCGGTTCATAGAGCAGATCCCAGCACATGGAAGAGTCCTCATCACCCTTTTTCAGCCGGGCGACTCAGTTGCGTATGTGGGGGGATGGGAATTCTGGTATCTGCCGAAAACCGACACCATCGGTTTTATGGCGAATCTGTCAGGCCGGGATAAAGTCAGGACGAAAAGGAAGAAAACTGTGAAAGGCCCGCGGTCGCCACGGCCGGTGCAGGATGATGAGCACAGAGAATATATCGCCTCGGCTATCGGGATGAGGCCGGAACAGCTGGGATTTATTATGGAAGATAGGACCAGGACCGGGCAGTACTGGTGCACGCTGATCCTGACGGCGGAGCAGGCAAGGGAGCGGCGGAAGATCATTGCGGCGTTGCGGCAGAACCCGATCGTGGGCGCCGCCGGACCGATCTGTTATCTCGTATCGGGTCCATCCGGAGATGTGCGTAGAGCCTCCTCTCAATCCTCTGATAGATGGATGAGCATCTTCACCAATCATATCGCATTGATATTTTCTCGGAGCCGCTCTGCTGATGATGTCCGGAAATTCCTGGAGGAGAGAGGGCTGAAGCTGGTTTGGTCGGAGAGCCCCTGGGGCCTTCATATGGTAAGTGCTGCGCCCGAAACCGCAGAAGATATCAATGCCATCGTTCGTGAATTACAGGAGTCGGGGCTGGTGAAATACGTTTCGGTGGAACTTGCCGGCCCTACGGACATACCGTCCGAGAACTATTGACATGTTAACTCCATAGGTTGATTCTTCCTCCCGGAAATACAGATACAGATGCCTCCAGTCTCTTTTCTCGCGGATGCTTCGCAGGAGCCTCCCATTCTGCTGCCGTAGATATCAGTGCCCCTATTGACGATGAATGCTCTGACCATGGATTCCATACTGCGCGCTCTAATCGTGGCCGCAGCGGTGCTTGCGCTTTTTCTCTGCGCCGGGTGCGCACGGCTGTTCCGAAGCCCCGCCCCGGAGCGATTCGAACTGCGCGTTCTGGCGTTGAACAACGATCCCATCGCCGGTGCCTCCGTCACGGTTATCTCACCCGATACGGTGTTCCGTGCCGAGGCGCGCTACGACTCTCTCCGAGGGATCTATTATCTGGAGCACTTGCCGGTGGAGCAGTTTATCGTGACGATAGCCCATCGCGCCTACGATACTCTCTCCAGAAACATGTCGCTGGCGCGGATCGGGCGTCCCGGCACGATCTATCTGGATCGTGATACGGTCGCCTATACCTACAGCCTGGGGCGAAAGGTGGAGTACAGGCCGTATCGGCAGTGGATTGCCGTGATGGGGGGAAGCCGGCAGGCAGAGGACATCATAGATCTGATGCGGGATATGGGGGTGGCGAGAGCGATGGCTACCTATGGCAATCATGTTATGATCTTTCAGAAGGATGATGATTTCGATCGCTTCGATAGCCCCGAATTGAAGGCAGTGCGCTCGCTCGGAAATGTTCTTGCCGGGGGGCTGCTGAAGTTGGATGGAAGATTGATCTATGCCTCCTCCGATGAGATCCTCCTGACATTCGATAACAGTATGCCGCTGGCGAAGCGGGACAGTCTGTTCGGGAAGTATGGGCTGAAACTGGTACGACGGGAAGCGGGTGTTGATTTCGTCCGTGCCAGCCCCGGCATCGGCGAAGGGATCAATGACATCGTACGGCGGCTGGTTGAAGTGGAGGGGGTCGGCGCCGAACCGGCCAAGGGAGTATACGGGGACCACTATCAGGAATGACCCGCCTTTCTCCGGGCTACCCTGCCGCTCGCCGGGAGTATCGCTTCCCCCTTCTACCAAACTGTAATCGGATGTACTACCCGACGGCTCTTTTTCGTAAACTTCCCGGATGAAATCGAAGCTCCTCTCCCTCTATCAAGCGCGCTTCGGGACCCGTCCGGAAGCGATCCTCGATCTTCGTGCCGATGGCTCCAACCGCAGCCTGTTCCGTCTGATCGGTCCTGATGGCTCCACCACCGTTGGTGTGTGGGGGCCGGACCATGAAGAGAACCGCGCCTTTATCAGCTTCTCCCGCTCCTTCGCCCAGGCCGGGCTCCCCGTGCCGCAGATCCATGCGACCGACGAGGATGCCGGTATCTATATCGAGGAGGATCTCGGCGATACCACCCTCTTCTCGGCGCTCGTGGCCGCGCGGCTGGCAGATGAGTTCCCGGAGGATATCCTCGCGATCTACCGGAAGGTGACCGGGCTGCTGGCGCGCGTACAGGTGGAAGGGGGGAGGGCGATCGATTATTCGATGGCCTATCCCTGCACCGAGTTCGATCGCCGCTCCATGATGTGGGATCTGAATTATTTTAAATATCATTTTCTGAAACTGGCGAAAGTTCCCTTCAACGAGGCCCGCCTGGAAAATGATTTCACCCGCTTCTGCGATTTTCTTCTGCGCGCCGACCGCTCCCATTTTCTCTACCGCGATTTTCAGTCGCGCAATATCATGCTGCGCGATGGCAACCCCTGGCTGATCGATTATCAGGGGGGACGCCGCGGCGCGCTCCAGTACGATATCGCCTCGCTGCTGTACGACGCCAAGGCGGATATCCCCGATCCTGTCCGCGATACCCTGCTGGAACATTATCTCGATGCGCTTGCCGGGCATATCCCTCTCAACCGGGATGAGTTCCGGGAGTTGTATCCCGGCTTCGTCCTCATCCGGATCATGCAGGCGATGGGGGCGTACGGCTACCGGGGCTTCTACGAGGGGAAGGCGCATTTCCTGGCGAGCGTCCCCTATGCGGTCGCCAATATCGAGCGCCTGCTGGAAATGGGGCTGCCGGTGGAGATGCCGGAACTGCGGGGCGCGCTGGAACATATCGCCAGCTCCGATCTGCGCCGGGGTGAGGCGGCGCGCAGGATCAACGAGCGTTCGGCGGCTCCCGCCAGGGAGATCCCATCGGCCGGGACGAAGAGGGAAACCGGCGGCGAGCCGGGAGGGCTGACGGTCCATATCAGAAGTTTCAGCTTCAAGCGAGGCTATCCCGCCGATGCCACCGAGCATGGAGGCGGCTTCGTGTTCGATTGCCGGTCGCTCCATAATCCCGGCCGCTACGATAGCTACAAGGCGCTCTGTGGCCGTGATACCCCCGTCGTGGAATTTCTGGAACGGGAGGAGAAGGTGGCGGAGTTCTGGGGGAGCATCCAGACCCTGGCCGATAATGCCGTGGAGAATTACCTGGAACGGGGCTTCGCCGATCTCTCCATCTCCTTCGGCTGCACCGGCGGCCAGCACCGGTCGGTCTATTTCGCCGAGCGTCTCGCCCGCCATCTCGCCGGGCGCTTCCCCGGTCTCGCTATCGTGCTGCATCATCGGGAGGAATCTCACTGGACCAACCGCCAATAAGCGCGAATCTTGATTGGCGGGGGTGGGGCGTCGCGGATGGAGGCGTAGTGCGGGGCTGAAATCTTCGCGAATGGGAGAGGAATAAAGAGGGAATGGGAGAGGAATACATGGAAGAATAAAGAGGGATGGAAGAAAGGGAGAGGGGAAATACCGGAGGGGGAGATACCGGAGGGGGGGTGCTGGAGAGGGTCGGGGCATAGGTCCATGATCGCCACTCCTCTGTATCGGGTACCGGGTGGTCCCGAAAATCTCAGCGGCTGGTTTCTCTCCTGGCCCAATCGAAAATCCAAAATCGCAGATCGAAAATTTCCTGGTTTTTCGTGCAGTCGTAAAGCGTCATTCGTCAATCGTAAATCGAATACTTCTCTTGATTACCCGGCTTGAAATCGACGGATTTAAAACGTTTCGGAACCTCGCGGTGGATCTTGCGCCGGTGCAGGCCATTGTGGGGGCCAGCGGCACCGGCAAGAGCAATCTGTTCGATGCGCTCCGCCTGCTTGCGCAGCTGGCCGAGGGGGATCTGCATACGGCCTTCCAGGAGGTTCGCGGGGAGCCATCGGAGATCTTTTCGCTGCTGCCGGATGGCAGCCCGGCGCGGCGCATGCGGATGGCCGCCGAGATGCTGGTGGAGCCGCAGGTGCGCGATGACTGGGGGGCACAGGGGGATGTGAAATATACCCGGATGCGCTACGAGGTGGAACTCCTCCGCCAGACCGATGAGCGCCGCCCGGATCGCTTTCAGGTGGTCCACGAGGCGCTGCTGCCGATCCAGCGGAGCACCGATCCCTGGGCGCGCCGGCATATCGGGCGCGGACGCGATCTCTGGCTTCCCCCGTTGCGTACCGGCCGCACCGTTCCGTTCATCTCCACCGATTCGGCCGGCGATCTCTCCACCATCTATCTGCATCAGGATGGGCGCGGCGGCGATATGGCAGCGGCAGCCCAGGGGGCGGGGCGAACCGTGCTGAGCACCATCTCCAATACCGAGTTTCCCCATGCCTTCGCCGCACGCGAGGAGATGCGCGCCTGGCGGACCGTAGAGCTTGAGCCGCGCGCCATCCGGAACATGGGGCAGACCCTGCCGCACTCCTTTATCGGCTCCGATGGGGGGAATCTTGCCGTGGCGCTCCTGCGGATGAAAGGGGAGAGCCCCTATATCCTCGGCCGGCTCGCCAGGGATCTGGCCGCCGTTCTTCCCGGTCTCTCCGGCATCGAAGCCGAGGAGCGCGGTCCCTGGGGCGATCCTTTCGTAACCCTGCTGTTCGATAATGGCGCTTCCCGTTCGTTGCCGCTCCTCTCCGGTGCGGCGCTCCGGGTGCTGGCCCTCTCGGCGCTGAAGAACGATCCCGATATCGACGGCGTGCTCGCGCTGGAGGAGCCGGAGAACGGCCTGGATGCGGGCGTCATCCGCGCCATCGTTCCTCTGCTGCGCGGTATGAGCAGCGATCTGGATACCAACGAGGGGGAGGGAGCCCATCTGCGCCAGCTTCTCTTCTCCACCCATTCGGTGCCGCTTGTGGAAGAGCTTATCCTCTCGCTTCTGGGGGGACACGACGAGCCCGTGCACGAGCTTCCGCAGATCCTCTTCGCCCATGCCGGCAACGCAAACCGGAGCCTCTTCTCCTGTATCAGCCCCTCGCAGCAGCTTGCGCTCGGTTTCGGTGTGCAGGATGAGGCGCCCCGCTATACGCTCGCCGATGTGGAACGCTCGCTCCGGAGCCTGTCGTAGCGGTGCCGCCCAGGCTGAACCGCTGGCGACCGGCCACTCCCCGAACGGCGGGGAACTCCTCTGCTGGCACCTCAATTCAGGTAGAGGCTCTTAGGAGATCGGGGCCGGTTTCGTAGGTTAGCTCCATCTGGCGGGCCGCTCAATCGCTCCTCCTGCATCCTGCGCCGCTGAGAAGGGAAGGGGAGCCACTTTCACACATTCTTCATGAATCAGGATCTTCCATCCTTTCCCCACGCGCAGCCGGGGTCCGGGTATTCCGGATCACCCGATGATCTGGCATTTCTGGCCGGATCGGGAAGGGATCTGGCCGCGTCGCTCGTCCCTGCCCAGGTGGCTGGTGCCATCGCCCGCATCGCCGTTCCCTATCTGGCCGATTGGGCGGTGGTGGAGTATGGCTGCGCGGAATCGGGCGCCAGCTATGCGGCCGGGGGGGATGCGGTCCCGGAATCGCTCATCGGCACCCTCGCGAAAGGGGGATCATCGGAAGAACCTCACTCCGGTACCTCCCCGGGGAGTCTCGCCCGGTATGCCGGCTCCCCTCTGGCCGCCGATGATCTCCATGCCCTGTTCGGAGAACGGAGTGATGCCGGGGGGCTGGCGGCGGGAGCGGCCGTGGTGCTTCCGCTGGTCGCGGGGGAGCGCTCCCTTGGCTGTCTGCTTCTGGGACGCCGTGCTGCGCGGGGTCCTTTCTCCGATGCCGATATGAGGCTGGCCGGGGAATTCGCCGGACGCGCCGCGAGCGCCCTGTTCAACGCCGAGCGTTTCCGCCAGGCCCTGGAGCGCGCCGAACGTGCCGAGCGCGAGCGCGAGGAGCTTCGCCAGCAGCACCGGGAGGCGCAGGAGCGGTACGATAGCCTTCTGGAATCGATGCGGCGGATAGAACTGCGGGTGCGGCGGCTGTTCGAGGCCAACGTGATAGGCATCGTCTTCTCCAGCATCAACGGAACGATCGTGGAGGCCAACGACGCATTCCTGCAGATGGTCGGGTATACCCGCGAGGATCTGCATGCCGGGGCCATCCGCTGGGACGAGATGACCCCGCCGGAGCATCTCCCCGTCTCCATGCATGCGGTAGAGGAGCTGGGGCGGCTGGGGATCTGCACGCCGTTCGAAAAGGAATATCTCCGCAAGGATGGTTCCCGCGTGCCGGTCCTGCTGGGATCTGCATTGCTGGAAGGGGACAGGGAGCATACCGTGGGGTTCGTGCTGGACCTGAGCCAGCGCAAGGAGGCGGAGATGGAGCTGAAGGAGGCCAAGGAGGCCGCCGAGGCCGCCAGCAGGGCCAAGGATCAGTTCCTGGCGACTCTCAGCCACGAGCTTCGCACCCCGCTCACTCCGGTGCTGGCCTCGGTGCAGGCGCTGGAAGGGGAGCCCGGTCTTCCCGCCGATCTTCTCCCCTATATGGAGATCATCCGCCGGACTGTGGAGCTGGAGGCGCGGCTGATCGACGATCTGCTGGACCTGACCCGTATCGCCAAGGGGAAGTTGCAGCTCAACACCGAGTCGGTGGATCTGCATGCCATCCTCCAGCACGTCAGGGAGATATGCCTGGGGGATATCCGCCGGAAGAATCTTACCCTGGCCTCGGCGCTGGATGCGGCCGAGCATCATGTGCTGGGCGATCCGGCACGCCTGCAGCAGGTGCTCTGGAACCTGATGCAGAATGCCGTGAAATTCACCCCGGACGGGGGGAGCATCATGGTGCATACGGCCAATCCCGAGCCCGGCCGCCTGCGCCTGGAGGTGGCCGATACCGGCATCGGCATCGAGCCGCATCTCATCTCCCGCATCTTCGATGCGTTCGAGCAGGGGGAGGGCTCCATCAACCGCCGTTTCGGCGGGCTGGGGCTGGGACTGGCGATCAGCCGGATGCTGGTCTCCGGCCATGGCGGCACTCTGAGCGCCGCAAGCCCGGGGCGGGACCAGGGGGCCACGTTCACCATGGAGCTTGCCATCGCCATGACCCGGGATGATTTCCAGGTGCCGCAGCAGAAACCGGAGCCGGGACGGGAGCAGGGCGCCCGTCATATCCTGCTGGTGGACGATCATCTCGATACCAGCATGGTGATGAAGCTCCTGCTGGAGCGCCAGGGCTACCGCGTAACCACCGCCGACAGCGTGGCCTCGGCGCTGGCGCTGGCCGATCGCGAGCCGTTCGATCTGCTGGTGAGCGATATCGGCCTGCCGGATGGCACCGGGCTGGATATCATGCGGGAACTTCGCTCCCGCCAGGGCATTCGCGGCATCGCACTGAGCGGGTTCGGGATGGAGGATGATGTGCGCAAGAGCCGGGATGCCGGTTTCGCCGACCATCTCATCAAGCCGGTCTCCTTCAAGGCGCTGGCGCTGGCGATACGCGCCGTGCTGGAGGGGTAAATCGGTCCCCCGGCCGCCGCCACTATGCCCGATGGCGATTCCTCCCCGCTAGAAGAAGTTGTTTCCGGGGTCCGGCAGCTCCTCGATGATATGCTCTATCCAGCTGTTCATGAACCCGAGGTCATCGTTTGCGGTATAGTTTATCTGGGCAATGATCTCCGAATCCGGCTGCAAGCGGTTGCATTTCTTGAAGGTGAGGTGGTCGCCGGTACCATTGGTGCCGGCATGATACCGCTCGGCATCGGGAAATGCGAGCGACACCACCAGAAGGCTTCCGCTATCGGCCAGGCGTTTGATGTTCACCAGGGTATTATAATAATGATCGTCCCACAGGCGCTCCCAGTTGTTCTGGAGCGGCCGCAGCAGCGACTGCACCTGCCGCAGCGCCGGAAGTTCCAGAAACTCATCGCCGAAATCCGAAAGGGCATAGGCCGCCCCTACGATATCGCTCCCGTATCGCAGCCCGAGTTTATCCTTGAATATCTTCCGGCACACCAGAGAAGTAGGCATAGCGTATTGGGTATGATGTTGACGGGGGGCGCTGCGATGCGTTGGTTCGGCAGCCGGGGGGCGGGGCGAATCTACGAATCTTCGTGCGAGAGCAACGGTGATGATGCGCTCGTACGGAGCTGCAATCGGAATTGCAGAATGCATGGTACCGCCCGGTGCGGGGGGCGGAATCCGGGAAATCCTCCCATTCCGTCCCTTCGCTCTGGCAGGAGCCGGCAGGCACGATTTTGGCATGATCGTTCGGATACGCCCGGACGCCATACCGGAGAGGCGGAGTCCCGGCCCTTGCTGCCGGCAGGTTCCGCCGCCGGAGCGAGCCTCATCCCCCGGGCCCGATCGCCATTTCTTTTCATGATGTACTGAATCCCGTCCGCAACCCGATGAGATTCGTTTCCGCATCTCCTCCCGGCACCGGCTGGCCGTTGCAGCCTGGCGCTGGAAATGGCAGAGCGTGGAGTATACGACTGCTCTGTCCGGCAGTATTTCACTCCTCTGCGTTTAGCACTATATTCGGTGTCTCCCGTACGAATCCACCTGCCTTCACAGCAGATAACCTGCTGCCGCTGCCTCCTACCGCAGACGGCAACCACAGGTGCCACGGATTCCAGCAGCAACCAACATCCTGAACCCATCCGTTCGACGCGGAGGTATTCCGACCGGCACCGTTCCAGTGGTGTACTGTCCGGCCGGCCCGCCTCCCCACGTTCGCGCATATAGATATTGTTAAGGTGAGAGAATGGCAACCGCAAGCCCAACTGAAGCGACAGATATTCTCGACGCAAAGCTCCTTCTGAAAACCCTCATGGCGATTAAGAAGGGGGATTTCTCGGTTCGTATGCCGGTGGATGAAACCGGTATGACCGCCAAGATCTACGAGACCCTCAACGACATCATCGAGATGAACGAACGGATGGCTAGCGAGCTGGAACGCATCAGCTCGGTGGTCGGCAAGGAGGGGAAGATCACCCAGCGCGCATCGGTCAACGGCGCCAGCGGAGGGTGGGCCTCGTGCGTCGAGTCGGTAAATACGCTTATCACCGATCTGGCCCAGCCCACCACCGAGGTGGCGCGCGGCGATCTCTCCCAGTCGATCGCGCTGGAGATCGATGGCCGGCATTTGAAAGGGGAATTCCTCCGCACCGCAAAGGTGGTCAATACGATGGTCGATCAGCTCAGCTCGTTCGCATCGGAAGTGACCCGCGTGGCGCGCGAGGTGGGCACCGAGGGCAAGCTGGGCGGGCAGGCCAAGGTGAAGGGCGTTTCAGGTACGTGGAAGGACCTGACCGACAACGTGAACTTCATGGCGAGCAACCTCACCGCGCAGGTGCGAAACATCGCTGCGGTGACCACGGCTGTGGCAAATGGCGATCTCTCCAAGAAGATCACGGTGGATGTGAAGGGAGAGATTCTGGAGCTGAAGAACACGATCAACACGATGGTCGATCAGCTCAGTTCGTTTGCATCGGAAGTGACGCGAGTTGCCCGAGAGGTGGGTACCGAGGGCAAGCTGGGCGGGCAGGCGATGGTGAAGGGTGTTTCCGGCACGTGGAAGGACCTGACCGACAACGTGAACTTCATGGCCGGCAATCTTACCGCGCAGGTGCGAAATATCGCCGAGGTGACC
>JBMDXA010000231.1:0-5373 GCA_048594725.1 Candidatus Kapaibacteriota bacterium | reverse complement strand
CATCCGCATCGCCAGCGCAGGGGCGGACGGCATCCTCCGTGATCCCGAGCTTGCACTGTACGACCTGCTCGGACGCAAGGTGCTCGATCTTACCGGAACCTTCGCCGAGAGCGGCTATCTGGCCGCCGAGTTCGATGCGCGGCAACTGCCGCCGGGAATCTATTACTGCCGCCTTGCGGCCGGCGGCACCAGCAGCGCTACGAGCGTTATCATCACCCGATAAGTAGATTGCGGAGTCGGTGATGAGCGCAGGGGCCGTCCGGATGCTTCCGGACGGCCTTGTGCGTACGGGGCCGGATATCCTCGGTTTCTTCCCTCCCTCTCACAATCAAATTTGCCATCACCGTAATTCTCACCATCTTCCGGATGGTTTAGAGAGCCATACCCACTCATCTCTGCTCCAGGCCCCGTACTGCCCCGCGGGACCGTGCCGCATTGCGTTCGATCCGCAACGGCGGCAGCATCTCCCGAACCGGACAGGATGGCAAGGCTCGCCCGCGATCGCGCCGCATGCGCTGCTGCGTTCCGGGAACACCCCGGACCCCTCTCTCCCCTCCCTCCGGACGTACAACTCCCATTGGCAGACATCTATCAGAACAGGCACCGGCCCGTGGACGAACCGTGCCGGCGCGATCAGCGAGATATAATCAAGAGAGGATTCATGAAGATCGGATACCCTCATGCAGCGCCATTGCAACTGGCAACGATGGTGCTCTCCATCCTGGCGTTCTTCTCGCCGGCCCTTGCACAGCAGGCCCCCACAGAAGGTGCGCGCCAGTACTCACTCTCCCGGGCACAGAACGCCCTTATGAAACGCACACCGGCATTCGTCGCCAACGCGGGGCAATGGCCGGACCGGGTCCGCTTCGGCTCCCGGATTCAGGGACTCGATATGTGGATTGCTGACAGAACGATCACCTTCGATCTGCACACCACCAGCCGTGGCGGCCAGAGCGGCACCACACGTCCGGGCGGGCGCGACGACGGCAGCGATCATACGGTCCGGCGCACGGGCCATATCCTCCGGATGGAGTTCGCGGGGGCTTCGCCGGGGGCATCGGCCACCGGAATGCACCCGCAACCGGGACGCTACAACTTCTTCATCGGCAACGATCCGGCACGCTGGGCGGCGGAGGTACCACTGTTCAGCCAGACCCGCATCAACGGGATCTACGAGGGAGTGGATGCCCTCCTGTTCTACGATCAGGGGAAACCGCGCTACGACCTGTACCTCGCTCCCGGTGCCGATCCCGCGCAGATCCGCATCCGCTACGAGGGGGCTCAGTCGCTGCGGGTTACCGGGGCCGGGGAGCTTGCCATCGGCACCAGCATCGGCGAACTGACGCAGCAGAAACTTTTCGCCTACCAGGAGCGCGGCGGGCGGCGGATTCCCGTCTCCTGCTCATTTGCGCTGAACGATGACGGGAGCGTCGGTTTCACGCTCGGCGCATACGATCGCAGCCGCCCGCTGACGATCGACCCGGTGCTCTACTCCACGTTCCTGGGCGGCAGCGGAAACGATAATGCAATCGCCCTGGCGGTGGATGGAGCCGGCAATGCCTATGCTACCGGATTCGCCGGCGCATGGTCACCGGCCGCAGACAGCTTCCCGGTCCGGTCCGGAGCCTATGATATCACCCACAACGGCGTCAGCGACGTGTTCGTCACGAAGCTCGACTGTGTTACCGACACCCTCATCTATTCCACCTTCATCGGTGGCGGCAGCTTCGAAGATGCCAGGTCGATCGTGCTGGATGCGAGCAACAATGCCTATATCTGCGGCTACACCGGCTCGGAGGATTTCCCCACCACGGCCGGCTCGTACGACCGCAGCTACAACGGCGGCAGCCACGACGCGTTCGTTCTGAAGCTGAACCCCGCGGGCTCGGGGCTCGTCTATTCCACCTTTGCCGGCGGAAGCTCCAGCGACGGGGCATACGATCTGGCAATAGGAGCCGGCGGTGGCGTGCGCGTCTGCGGATACACCGCATCGTCCGACTTCCCGACCTCCTCCGGCGGGTACGACCGGAGCTTCAACGGCGGCACCGACGACATCGTCGTCTTCTCGCTCAACCCGGCCGGAAGCGCCGTCAACGCAGCTACCTTCATCGGCGGCAGCGGCACCGACTATGCCTACAAGATCGGGCTCGACGGCAGCAACGCCCTGGTCTATGGAACAAGCTCCTCATCGGATTTCCCGGTCAGCGGCGATGCCTACGACCGCAGCTACAACGGCGGCGCCCACGATGCGGTGTTCATGGTGGTGGGAGCGGGGAACGGGTCGCTCCCCTACGCCACCTACATGGGAGGGAGCGGCGATGACTACGGCCAGGACTTCGTGCAGGACGGCAGCGGCAACGTGGTGCTGTGCGGCTACACCGCATCGAACGATTACCCGGTGGTATCCAGATCCTACGGCCCCACCTACAACGGCGGGGCCTACGACATCTTCGTCAGCAAGTTCAACCCCGCATCGAACTCCCTGGCCTACTCCACCTTTATCGGCGGGCCGAGCGACGACTACGCCTATGGCATCGCCATGGATAACGAGGGGAACGCCTGGATAGCGGGCTACACCGCATCCGACCACAATCTTCCTCTCACCCCAGGGGCCATCGATACCACCTACAGCGGCGGTTCCTACGATGGATATCTTGCATCGCTGAACACGGCGGGAACAGCGCTTCTGTACTCCACCTACATTGGCGGAGGGGATCATGACGTGATCCAGGATATCGCCATGACCTCGCCGAACATCATCTATCTGAGCGGCACCACCAAGTCGCGGAACTTCCCGGTAAGCTCCCGCGCCTACGACGACACGCTGGGCAGATCGATCGTCAACGGACAGCCCGTCTTCTCATACGATGCGTTCGTCACGAAGCTGGATGTACGGAACCTGTCGCTCACCGCCCCCGTCTCCGCCGTGACGCTCTGCCCGGGATCGGCCTATACGATACGGTGGAGCAGCGTGAATGTGAGCAACCTGAGGATACTTCTCTCCAGCGATGGCGGCCGCTCCTTCCCGACGGTGCTGGCACAGAGCATCCCTGGGAACACGGGGGCATGGATATGGACCGTGCCGGATGATCTGGCCGGCAACGGCGGATACCGGATCAAGCTGGTGGATGTTGCCACCGGCCAGCTGGCCGATTCCAGCGATGCGGATTTCAGGGTGGCGCCGCGCCCGGCGTTCACACAGGAGCCCTCCGATACCACAATCTGCCCCGGAGCACCATTCCGGCTTACGGCCGCCGGCAACGGACTGAAGGTGATATATAGCTGGCGGCGCAATGGCGAGATCATCCCCAACGCCACCGGCGGCACATACTCGGTGGTATCGGCAACCGCCGCCGATACCGGCAGATACGAATCGGTGCTTACCGACTCGTGCGGCAACTCCGTTACCAGGGCCGTGACCGTACGGTTCCAGCCGATGCCGGAGATCACGCAGGGACCGCAGAGCATCGCGGTCTGCGCGGGAACCGCGGCATCGTTCTCGGCCGCCGCCGAGGGGACGGAGCTGAGCTACCAGTGGCGGAGGAACGGCGTGCCGATCCCGGGCGCCACCTCCGGCAGCTACACCATCCCGGTAACCGCCGCAGCGGATGCCGGCGAGTATACCGTGGCGATCGCCACTGCGCTCTGCCCCGGGGCCCCCGCCATCAGTGCCCCGGCAACGCTGGCGGTGAACCGGCAGGATATCAGCGGCCACCCGCAAAGCCGGAATGCAACCGCCGGCCAGAGTGTCACCTTCACGGTGACCGCCACTGGCGATGGGCTGGCCTATCAATGGCGGAAGAATGGCTCCCCGATTCCGGACGCTACCGCTACCTCCTACACCATCGGGTCGGTTGCGGCTTCCGATGCCGGCAGCTACGATGTGATCGTCACCGGTCTCTGCACGGCCACCAGCCAGCCAGCCATACTGACGGTGGGGTCCTCCGGGGTCGCCCCTGGGTTGGTTCATGCACGTCCCGAAGTGAGCATGAACGTTGTGCCGAACCCGAGCCCCGGACGCGCGGTGATCCACCTTGGCGCCGGTTCCTCTCTGCGCCAGACGCAGGGGCTCTCGCTCGGGCTCTACAACACGCTCGGCCAGCGTGTGCTCGATCTGACACCGGCGATGATCGCCGCCGGCTACCGGAGCGCCGAGTTCGATGCGGCGGCTCTGCCGGCCGGCACCTACTATTGCAGGCTGGCCGCCGATGGCTGGAGCGGCATCGCAACGACAGTGGTGATCGAGCGTTAAACCGGGCGCTCTATCGCAACGGATCATGATACCAGAAAGGCCGCCCGCATATGTCCGGGCGGCCTTTCGATTGACGGGGAAGATAGGTGCTCCGTCGCCATTCCACCGGAACGGTGCGCCACGGCGGATATCTTCACGAACTACTCACTACCCACGCTCCACCACTACCAGCACCTCCGCCTCTTCCACTCCCCGCAGCACCAGTTCGCTCTCGCCGGTAAGGGCGGCGCCATCCCCAGCCTGGAGAGATGTTCCATGGAGAGCGATAGCGCCGCGCACGATCTGCACCCAGGCGGCACTTCCGGACGGGAGCGGGTGGCGTACTTCACTCCCCGGAACCAGGGTGGAGAGATAAAGATCGATATGCTGATGCACCTTCACCGAATCATCGCGGCCATCGCGGGAGGCCAGCAGCAGCAGCCGTCCCAGGCTTTCCTCCGGCACGAACATCCGTTGCTCGTATCCGGGGATCAACCCGGTGCTCTCCGGCTCTATCCGGAACCGGAGGAAGTGAACCGGGACGGTATCGGAATGATTGAACTCGCGCCCGGTGATGCCCCGCCCCGCGCTGGTACGATGAAGATCGCCGGGGAAGACCACCGTGCCGTTGTTCATCGCGTCGTTATGCCCCAGCGCCCCATCCACCACATAGGTCAGAATCTCCTGGTCATGCCGTTGCTGCATGCCCGTTTCTCCCCCCGGACTTCCCACACACTCCTCGATAGCACGCATGCTCCGGACCCCGTGCGGCCGCCCCTCCCCCTGCTCCCCTGAAGTGAACGTATGAAGCGTACGGAGCCAGCCGTCATCGGAACGGCCCCGCTCCGCGGAACGGCGGATATGAATCATGTAGAGCGTAGTTGGTAGAACGTAGTGCGCCGCCTGCGGCGGCTGTAGATAGTAGCAGGAAGAGGTTCATGGTAGTTAGTTCCGGCAGTACAACGCTATCGGTATTTCCTGTAGAGCGCCACCGGACTACTGACAACGAAATCTCTTTCCCAATCGAAAATCCAAAGGCGATTATATACCTGATAGACCCAACCATGCCAGATGCATCACGGGAAGCGGGGCACGGGGCCACAAGAGGGGTTTTGTTTTTGCGTAGCGGGGTGCCCGGGGGG
>JBMDXA010000230.1:0-30049 GCA_048594725.1 Candidatus Kapaibacteriota bacterium | reverse complement strand
GGAGCCAGAACCGATCAAGTCACGGGAGCCAGAACCGATCAAGTCACGGGAGCCAGAACCGATCAAGTCACGGGAGCCAGAACCGATCAAGTCACGGGAGCCAGAACCGATCAAGTCACGGGAGCCAGAACCGATCTAAGTCAATTGAAAACTGCTCTAAGCCCTAAGAACTAAATCCTAAGAACTAAATCACGGACCACTAGCAGCGGGCGAAGCCCGCGAACCCACCACGGACCCGCCTCCCATACCCACGATCCACAAAAATTAGATACATTTCCCCGCCGGCTCTTTCACCGAACGTCTCGGCTATATCCTCCGGCCCCGTATCCATTCCCATTGCAGGATTCTACCCTATGCGACTTCCGAACTCCGTTACCCGCTTTCTCGGGCTGCTGGCGCTGCTGCTTGCCCCGGCGATTCCGGCCTCCGCCCAGGGGGATACCGTGTGGGTGAAGACACTCACCTTCGACTCCATCACCACGCGGCGCGGCACGTGGGATTTCCCGGATGGCAGCCAGACCTACCGGAAGATCCTGATGTACCATACGCTCAAGTGCGATCCCCGCACCACCCAGGACAAGTACAACTGCGGCGAGTGGGATTATCTCACCTATACCATGATCCATCGTCCCACCGGCGATGCCGATTCGCTTCTGGAGATCGGACGCTTCATCACCCCGTACGGCATCAACCTCGATCTCGGCCCGAACGGCTTTACCTGGGTCTACGACGTCACCGATTACGTCGATCTCCTGAAAGGAAAGGTGGAACTCTCCTCCGGCAACCAGCAGGAGCTGATCGATCTGCGCTTCGCCTTTATCAAGGGAACGCCCCCGCGTACGGTGCTGAAAATGGACAACTACGCGAGCCGCAACGAGTTCAGCTACCGCCAGATCTCCGATGATGCCGCCCTCCAGGAGAAGAGCTTCCCGGTGGTTGCGGACGCCAAGGGGTTCAAGATCCGCACCCGCATCACCGGCCACGGGCATAACAGCAACGATGGCAACTACCCGCATTGCTGCGAGTGGAAGGATAACACCCATTACCTGAACGTGAACAACAACGAGATCGCCTGGAAGATCTTCCAGTACGAGGAGTGCGCCACCAACCCGGTGTTCCCGCAGGGAGGAACCTGGCCCGGCGCGCGCGAGGGATGGTGCCCCGGCGATGTGGTGAAGGATCACGATTTCGAGGTTACCCCGCTCGTCAACAGCAATGCGGTCTCCGTCGATTACGCCATCACGCCGGTTCCGGACGGGAATCCGGGCATGGGAGGGGGCAATTATGTGATGACGATACAGCTGTTCCAGTACTCGGCTCCGTCGCATGCGGTGGATATGGAGGTCTATGATGTGCAGGCCCCCACCGATGTGCAGTATTATTCCCGCAAGAACCCGATCTGTGCCGATCCGATGGTGGTAGTGCGCAACAACGGCGCCGAGCCGGTCACCAGCCTCCAGTTCGATTACGGCGTCTCCGGTGGGCACCAGCAGCATTTCGGCTGGACCGGCACCATCAAGCCGAACGAGTTCGCTACGATCTCCCTGCCGGTGGCCGCCAGCAGCTTCTGGCTCGGCGATGGCTCCAACCGCTTTACCGTGCGGGTTGCCTCCCCGAACGGCCAGCAGGACCAGTACGCCGACAACGACGCGCAGACCACCTCCTTCACCATGCCCGATCTGTATACCGGCAAGCCGGTGCTCTGGTATCGCACCAACAAGCGCGCTGCCGATTATTCCCTCACCATCCGCGATATCGATGGCGATGTGGTCTACTTCAAGGATGAGGTGGAGAACGAGACGCTCTACAAGGACCCGCTCGATCTGCCCCCCGGCTGCTATACGCTTGAGCTGAGCGATCCCAATCATCTCGGTCTCTCCTACTGGGCCGTGCCGGGGCAGGGAACCGGATATCTCCGGCTGTACGATGCCGGCGGCAAGATGCTGAAATCATTCCAGGCCGATTTCGGCAAGGAGATCCGCTACAGCTTCAGCATCGGCGATGTATCGCATGTGCAGGAGGACGCCGATAATGTGGTGGCGCTCTTCCCGAACCCCGCCGCCGATCGCGTGCAGATCGCTATCGACGAGTTCCCGCTCGGCCGCGCCGAACTCCGGCTCTACAATGCCTACGGTACCCTGATCCGCTCCGAGCAGGTGAATGTGCCGGAGCGCTTCCAGGCCTCCATCAGCACCGAGGGCCTTCCGGCCGGCTCCTACTACATCACCATCAGCAATGCCACCCGCACGCTGACCAGGCGCTTCGTGAAGAAGTAGAGCCGCGCCAGCAGGGTGATGTGAACTACCGGCGCCAGCCCGTTTCTTGCAGGGCTGGCGCTGTTCTATACAGAACTCTCCCGGAAGTAACCGATCTCTGAAGTACCTACGGATATGTTTTCTGAAATCCCCTGCACTGTTCGCGCGGAGTTCGACTCCGTGCGAGGCTGGTAGCAGCAGGGGCCGCCCAACTGTTCGCGCGGAGTTTGACTCCGTGCGAGGTGGTAGCAGCCAAGGCTGCGGAGTGGAACTCCGCAACAACACCGAAGAAGAATGTCAGAAAACTTTCTCCCAGGTACTTAGATTGGATTGCGTATCAATAGAGCCACACTGCCTCTAGAGTTACTCTGTCAGTAGAGCCACACTGCCTGTGGTGATGGCCCCCGTAGGGGGCACCGGTCTGTAGCAGTGAATGCCCTCGTGCGCGAGAAGCTCCGTAGGAGCGGCCCATACTTTCCTTGCTAGGCGTGCAATTGAATTGAAATCCGCTCCAGATACATAATGATGAAGAATCCGGATATATCTGATGTGCTATGCGATCTGACGCACCATTTCAATGAGAAGTACAAGAATGCGCTCCCGAGCCTGGAGGAATATCTGCGATCGCTCTGGAGAATAGTTTCGCGATCCCGCGATCTGCCGCTGACTCCGGAAAATCTTGCCGCCTGGTTTGAGCGTGCCTTTACCGAAGAGCCGCCGCCATTCGATCCTGCATGGATGCTCCGCCCCAAAACCGAATCTGATGAGCCGAACACCTTCGAGGGTTGGGAGAATATCATCCTGTACCAGATCGCCGATCTTCGGAGAATGGCCCAACTGGGAATGCTTGATAATAAATACCGCTATATGGGGCTGACATCTCCAACCGATTTGAGCTGGTACAACTTCGATCCGCTTACCTATCTTGATTGCGGTATGGGCGGGCCCTGGTACTGTAATGAGATGTTGATGCCGGAATCTACACGGGAGAACAATCAGATCGGTGATGGCGCCGGGGAGGGCCGCGAAATTTCATGGAGTGATTTCTATGCTATCCTCTATTTGGGGCGTATCTATGAGTGACACCAAATCCCAGGGAGCGAAAGACCATACGGAACCGTCGCGAGCGTGATATTTTCCTTTTTTCGTAATAGCAGATGAACCGGAAACGCGGCCTTACGCTCGGGAAATATGCGCCCTTTCATCGCGGGCATCAGTTGGTTGTCGAGACCGCGCTGGCGGAGATGGATGAGCTTGTTGTGGTAGTCTACGATGCGCCGGAAACCACGGCGGTCCCGCTTGATATCCGCGCGGGATGGATACGGCAACTCTACCCCGGCGTTTCCGTGGTGGAGGCGTGGGACGGGCCAACCGACGTGGGCGATACGCCGGAGATCCGCCGGATGCACGAGACGTATATCATCGAAAAACTTGGTATCACCGGCATCACCCATTTTTATTCCAGCGAATTCTACGGCGATCATATGAGCCGCGCGCTCGGTGCGGTGAACCGTATCGTGGACCGGGACCGGCGGATTATTCCGGTGTCCGGCACGATGATCCGCGAACATCCGTTTCGCCATCGCGGTTATCTTCACCCGGCGGTCTATCGCGATCTGGTGGCGAATGTCGTGTTCCTGGGAGGGCCATCCACCGGCAAGACCACGCTTGCATCGGCGCTGGCGCGGGAATATTCCACGGCCTGGATGCCGGAGTACGGGCGCGAGTTCTGGACGCTCAATCAGGTGGAGCGGCGGCTGTCGCCGGAACAGCTCGTACAGCTTGCCGAGGGGCATCTGGCGCGCGAGGAGGAGATGCTCCAGCAGGCCGACCGATATCTCTTCACCGATACCAATGCGCTTACCACATCGGTATTCGGGCGCTATTATCATGGGGATATACTCCCCCGCCTGGACGAACTTGCGGCCCGTACAGCGGCGCGCTACGATCTGGTCTTTCTCTGCGGCGATGATATCCCCTACGATGATACCTGGGATCGCTCCGGCCAGGGAAACCGGAGCGTGCTCCAGAAGATGACGATCGCCGAACTGCTCCGCCGGAAAATCCCCTATATCCGGCTGCATGGAACTCTGGAAAATCGTATCGCAACAGCCGGGAGTATCCTGAGCCGCTATGGGAAGTATTCCAATCTTCCCGATCTCCTCATGGGTGATGAACGGCGGTAGCCCCGCGGCAATCAGCATTCGCCGGTACTTATTCTTCTTTCCTCCCCTCCAATGCCCTGGCCTCTGAATATCTCTGATATCGCTTTTACGCTCCTCGGCTATCCGATGAGCTATCTGGAGCTTGTCGGAACCCTGCTCTACCTCTGGTCGGCGTGGCTGATCGCCCGGCGGCGCATGCTTACATGGCCGGTCGGTATCCTCAGCGTCATCCTCTATGGCATGCTCTTTTATCAGATACGCCTGTATTCCGATACGCTGGAGCAGGTGTATTATCTGTTCGTAAGCGTTTACGGATGGTGGCACTGGCGGAAAACCCGGCAGGAGGGAGGCGGCGAAGAGCCCGTGGGATACGGATCGCCGCGCTCGATCGCCGCAGGTGTGGGCGTCACCGCAGTTCTTTCGTACCTCATGGGCGTTGCCATCAGCCGCATGCATCTTCTCCTTCCGGATCTCTTTCCGGAGCCCGCATCATTCCCCTACCTCGATGCCGTTACCACGGTGATGAGCTTTACGGCCATGTGGCTGCTGGCGCGCAGGCGCACCGAAAGCTGGTATTACTGGATCGTTGTGGATATCATCGGCATAGGGCTCTATTATGCGAAGGATGTTCGCTTCGTGGCCCTCCTGTATGTGGCGCTGCTGGTGGTGGCGGTAAAAGGGCTGATGGAATGGACCACGGCAGAAAGACGGAATGGAATGAGCTCAGAGCGGAGCAGCGGGATACGGTAGGAATTTCGCTTGTGAAAAATACCCTAAACATTATGATATCTTCTTCCGCTTGTCATATATTCGCGCGCGGCAACCCGGAGGTGAAAAAATGGATGAGAATCATATGATTCCCGCCGGGCCTCTGTATGTCAGCCATCTCTTCGCTCCTCTCGGCGCCCGTCTTATCGAGCTGCTGCGAGAGCTGACCGACGAGGAATGGCAACGGCCGACGCTCTGCTCTCTCTGGAGCGTCAAGGATATCGCGGCGCATCTGCTCGATGGCAATCTCAGAAGGCTTTCCTCTACCAGGGATGGGTATTCGGGACCGGCGCCGGGGCCCATCGGTTCCTATGCCAGTCTGGTGGCCTACCTGAACCAGCTCAATGCCGAGTGGGTGAGCGCGGCGCGGCGGTTGAGTCCCAGGGTGCTGGCCGATCTGCTTGAGGGGGCCGTCCGGGATGTGAGCGAGCTGTTCGCATCGCTCGATCCTCATGCCCCCGCGACATTCCCGGTGGCATGGGCCGGAGAGGAGCGATCGGAGAACTGGTTCGATATCGCCAGGGATTATACCGAGCAGTGGCTCCATCAGGCGCAGATCCGCCTTGCGGTCGCCAGGCCGGATATCATGGAGCCGGAGCTGTATCATCCCGTGCTCGATACATTTATGCGCGCGTTGCCGCATACGTACAGAACTGTAGATGCGGAAGAGGAAACGCTGCTGAGCGTTGTGGTGACCGGCGATGCCGGTGACTGCTGGTTTCTGCGACGCGACGCGGATGGCTGGCGCCTGTACGACCAGGCCGACGGCAATCTGGTGGCCGAGGCCATCATACCGCAGGAGATCGCATGGAGATTGTTTACCAGAGGAATCGGCAGGGAGGAGGCGCGCAGCCGCATTATGGTGGGCGGAGACAAGGCGCTGGGCTGGGAGATCCTGAATACGCTTGCGGTGATGGCCTGAACATTATATCCCGGTGATATTCCTCTCTCATGCAATCGAAAATCCAAAATCGCAAATCATATCGTCCAGCGGGACGATGCCGTCCCTATCGGATTAATCGATGTTCTCATCCAATCTGCTCGGCCCGTACGTCCTTACGAACGTCATTTCCCTTTTTCTGGTGATCGCCGCCATTCTGAGCCCGAAGGTCACACGGTGGGGATTTGTGCTGATATTTTTCGGTGCCGCGATAGCCAATGGAATAATCGCGATCAATAATCCGGAATCGTACCTGGAGTTCGGACGGAGCGCGCTGGCGGGGGCGTACAGCGATTTCATAGGCGGATTTTTCCGGGAACATATCCTCCCCATTGTCCTGGCGATAGCCGTGGCCCAGCTCTGCATAGCCTTCCTGCTGACGCGAAAAGATCCATTGCTGAAGCTGGGGGTGATCGGCGCGTCGGTATTCCTTGCGGCGATACTGCCGCTCGGTATGGGCTCGGCGGTACCGGCGCCGCTTCTGATGATCGTGGCGCTGGCGGTGATGTACAGGCGCCAGAAGCTCGATGCGATAGCGGCACCGCAGACCTAGAGCGGCTGTGCGGCATGATTCCGGCGAGGATTATTTTCGAATGCATGTATGCAATGCCGATGCGTGCGGCCGTGTTCCGCTGCGGAGGCCATGCATTCACAACCTGATTATGAAAGGGCGAATTTTCATGGCAATTGCAGCAGCATTTCTTCCCGAATTCGATCACGAAATGGCGACCACGCGCAAGATGCTGGAGCGTATCCCGGAGGCCAAGGTCGATTGGAAGCCGCATCCGAAGTCTACATCGCTGGGCGATCTCTGCCTCCATCTTGTCACGCTCGTGTTCTGGGGAACGACCACGCTCACCGAAGAGGGATTCGATCCCGGCGCGTTCCAGGGCTCCGATGCCGCCCCGCGCAAATTCACTTCCACGGAGGATCTGCTGAAGGCGTTCGATTCCAATGTCGCCGCCTGCCGCGCCGCTCTGGAATCGATATCGGATGAGGATATGATGAAGAAATGGACCCTGAGCAGCAACGGTACGGTGATATTCTCGATGCCGCGCGCGGTGGTACTGCGCTCGTTCGTCATCAGCCACTCCATCCATCATCGCGGGCAGCTCAGCGTCTATTTCCGCCTGAACGATGTGCCTCTCCCGTCGGTGTACGGCCCCACCGCCGATGAGCAGGGGTAGGCTGGCAGCCTGATCTGCCTGGATTCCCCTGGTTGGGGATGCTCCCGATGAGAGCCCCGTATGGGGAGAAGAGATTCTCCCATGATGCATAGCCGGGTGTACTGAACGTTCTGTTTTCGGTACACCCGTTTTTTATCTCCGCATCATGAATGCTTCAGATGACGGCTCCTCTGCCCGAGGGGCATCCCTGGAATAATCTGCCCTATAATCTATCGATCGAATTATGTCCAATCTGGTTTGGGACCCTACGGATGTGGCGCTTGTGCTGGAAGCGATGCCAGCCGTTGATGCTGACTGGTTTGACTATCATTATACCGTCGATCGTGATGGGCTGAGCCTCCGCATCGTGGTCTCGCCCTCCAGTGGATATGTTGACATATACTTGTATCGCGACGGAGTGAAAGATCCGATATTTAGTATCCCCATAAGGGACTGTGCCGAGATCCGCCGCGTATACGAGAAGAAATGCGAATATCTTGAGTTCACTTCCGCCCCGGTCTTCGACCGGCGACACAGTAGCGCGGAACGAGTCCCGTTCGGCGTCCGGCTTTCGATCAAGCCCTCCCTTTCCATCTCCCTGTTCTAAGGAATTCCAGCAGAATACCCGCAGAGTCGTCTCGATGAACTCCCTCCGGGAGATCATCCGCATTGTAGTATACAGGCTGAATCCTTGAGCATGAAGGAAAAGCCCGGACGAGAAATCCGGGCTTTTCCTTCGGAACATTGAGAACGGTCCATCCGTTCTCATGTCATAAGCCATCTAGTGGACAACGCCGCCAAAGACGGCCCCCTGCCAGGCGGAAAAGGTCTCGTAGATCTCGCTATCCTCGAAGACGTTCATCACGCCGGTTGCCCGCGCCGGATCGATGCAGGCCTCCACACCGACATACCCCGTACCTGTTGAGGGGGTTCCCGGCGTATGCAGGAAGAGGTTGCCCACGGAAATGGCGCCAGCGCCGGGATTGCAGGAGATCGAGTGATTTCCATCAATCACGATATTCACAACGTCACCTGCCACATTAACGGTTTTGTCCCCCTCATCATAACTGTAGCAGATATTGTAAGAACCTTTGCAGGTGATGGAAATATTCGTCATCGCCATGGCGCGCGACGGCTGGGCATGAGCCGGCAATACAGGCAGCGTCAGAAAAAAAAAGGCAATAAGAATCCGGGACAGAATTGCTGTCTTTTTCATTGTCTCCTCCACGTACGAGAATAGATATGAATTGCCATGCAATCGCATGGCCGTTATGTGGCTTGGATGAATCTTGTCGTCGGGGCGGCTGAATACTATTCCATCATCACTATCGGGTAACCTCCTTGAGCGGAATGCTTGCGACCGTCCAACGGGCTTTTTTCTGTTTCAGGAGTATGAAAATATTGGTGCTGTCATATCCTGCGATGCTCGCCGAGAGAACGGGGTCGGAGTCCAGATGCAGGCGGGTGCTGTTCAGATAGCGCCCATTCATATCATAGGCCTGCATCTCGATTTGAAGCTTGCTCTCTTCGCGGTCGATCACGAGCAGATGAACATGGCGGTTGTTCGTGGAAATGTCCCCCACATAGAACCGCTCATCCGGCGGTGCTTTGAGATCGGTGCCGGGGCGGGAGGTATCGGTAAGCGAAAAAGATCTCGCTTTTTCCAGTATGCCACCCACCTTCAGCAGCAGTGGTATGAAACCATTATCTGACCTTTTTCCCTTGATGAAAATCCCGTTGCGCTGATTGATATAGAACAGATCTCCATCGTCGCTGACGCAGAACGGCCCGAAGACCCGGGGGCGATAGGGTATTTGTGTCAGCTTTTCGATATCGGCGATGCGCAGTGCCGGCACGGACCGATAGCTGGTGTTCTTGAGGATGATGAAGGAGTAGGCGGAATCGCTCATGCTCCGGGATGTGGCGTCCCCTCTCAAGGTCCCCTCCCAGATGCCCAGCGAGAGCAGATCCGGCCCCAGCGGAACGGTGCCCCCCACAATCAGCCAGGGGGATTCCGGAACCGAGTCCACGGCGACGACACTATCATCCAGCATCTTCAGAACGCATTGAGACTTGTAGAATGTGACTGATGTGTCGTTCGGCTGGGTGGCATCGGCCGCCTTCTTCGAGCTGTCGATCTCCATGAGATATCTGGTGTAAAGCTGCGCCAGAACATAGCTCGTATCGCTGTTGGGCGGGTGGGCGATGGATTCATACATCACCATCGCACTCTGGTGTTGGGCGAAATCCTCCCAGAAATCCTGGCGGCTGTTCGGGTCCCGGAGCCGCAGGGCCAGGGACCCATCCGCCGGGATCTCCTTCAGGAGCGCGCCGGACTTCAGGCTGTAGCGGTAGATGGCGTTCTGCCGCGTTTCCAGAAACTCCAGCGTTCCCCGCTTGAGGTTCATATGCTCCGACCGAAGATCGCTGATGATATGATCGTCATCCTCCTGCAGGCGGGCCAGATACCTGGGCGTCGTGGTTTTGATCGGCGTGAGGACCGCTTCGTTATCCCCCAGGTGCTGCCTGTAGTGCAGCGTGTCGATCAGGGCGTGCTGCAGGTCGTGATGCCGCAGGCGCACGGTTCCGTCCGGGCCGATGATGTACATATCCGGCAGGATCATATCGGCCCCGAAGACCGTATCCAGAACCCCATCCGCGTCTTCGGCCACATTCGGGGTCTTGAATTTCTTCCGGATCGCGAGCCCTTCCCTGGGGATCGGTGTTGCCACCACCACGAGAATATTCACCTCGGCCGCATCGGCGGCAAGCTTGTTGATGGCGTGATTGATCGCGGTGGCACAGCAGGGCGTGCAGCCCATCGTGGAGGTCGTGAACATCACGGTGGGCCTGCTCCTGTCGAAGTCCTTCGCCTTCTTCGCCCAGCCCTCCAGAGCAGCGGAGACTTTGGTGCGGTCGAAGGCCTGCTGGGCGCGGCCGGGGCCTGCACAGAGGATGCCGAGCAGGGCGGCCAGAGCCGCTGTTATGGCACGATGGCCGAGAGGTGATGAATGGCAGTGTTTCATGGATTCCGGGCATTGAGTGTGCAATGCAGATAATACGACGGTGGTTGAGATTCAGGGGGGATGAATGGCGGCTGCTGATAGCCGGCCTCGCCGGTTTACTGCAACGGACTGAGTGCGCGCTCCCACTCCTCGGTATCGGTGAAGACGCGGGTTCCGGGGGTGCGTGCGACGGCATATTGATTGGCCTCCGTATTACCGCAGACCGGGCATCCGATCAGGCCGATTCCCGTTGTCTGCGAACCCGGATCGAAAATGAAGATATTGTCGGTGGAGTCGCTTCCCTCCGGACAGGTGCGGGCGAAGCCCCACGGATAGGGATCTTCATAGATTCTCAAGCCGCCATGCCTGAACCATACATTGCTCGTGGGAGAGCGGCGGTACTTGATACAGACGCCCTTGCTTCCCAGACAGCTTATGTAATCGGTCCACTGGGCATCATAGGCCTGAGCATGGGTGGTGATGGCATTGGAGGTGACGATGGCGATGATCGCCACAAGCCCGATCAGGAACTTTTTCATGAGGATCTCTCTGTGTTGTGATAGTAATCGGGGACCGCAGGCCGGCTCCTCATAAGGGGACCGGCACAAATCTATGGCGGGCCCGTCTGATGTGCAAGAGTAGAATCGTATGCGGTTGGGGTACCTGCTTGTGTACCCTCCGGGAGCGGATCTCGCACCGGAACATGTGCTCTTGCAAGCTCCGCCCTGATGATGCGCCGGATCACCGCTGCGAGGATCGCCATGAAAAGTAACCGCGCATCCGTCCGCCGGTGCTACGCATGACCTACGTACTGGTATTCCCCCGCCAACTCATTGCAAGATGTAGCGTGCGGGAACTTCACCGTTGCAGGGTGCTCTATTTTATGTACGAGCATGTGAAGTGGGGCATGTAGAATGCTGGTGGAAGAGGGAGCAAGGATCAAAGCAAACGGTTTTGTCGAGAAGCTTAGATGAACCTACTGAATAACACACGGCGGCTAAGGATGCGATCACTGGCATACGGGGCGATGCTTGCACTGCTGGCGTCCGTATCTCCTGACTGGTTGCTTGCACAGGATACCGTACGTATCACCCTGCCGGAGGCGATCACCCTCGCCACGGCCCGCAATATCGATGTACTCCGGGCGGAGAATTCGCTCCGGACCGCCCAGACCCGGATAGAGACGGCGCGCGGAGCGTTCCAGCCGAACCTGACGGTATCGGCCGGACCGGGAGTGCGCTACCAGCTCGGCCGCGCAGACCAATTCGGAGAAGTGTCCGGCGGCAACAATGCCTCCGGCTCCTTCTCGCTGGGGCTCTCCTCCGGCTATACCCTCTATAATGGCAATGCCGACCGGGCCTCGCTGAGCCAGGCCCAGCAGCTTGCTACCGCCACCGATATCGGCATCAACCGGACCGCGCAGAACACGGTCTATTCGGTTATCAATTCGTTCTACCAGATCGCCACCGCGCGCGAGCTTATCCTTACCGCCCAGGAAAACCTTCAGGCGGAGCGGAGCCAGATCGAGCGGGTGCGAGCGTTCACCGAAGCGGGGACACGCCCTATCTCCGATCTGTATACGCAGGAGGCCACGCTGGCATCGGCGGAGCTCCGGTTGCTGGAGGCCGAGCGGAGTTTCGATCTGGCAAAGCTCGCTCTGGTGCAGACCCTGCGGCTGGACCCGCTGGGGCGCTATGATTTCCCGGCTCCGGCATCGGCCGATCTTTCGGCGGTGCTCTCGGCCGGCGAGGGTTCCCTGGTGGAGCAGGCGTATGCGCGCCGGCCGGAGATAGCCGCACAACAGGCCTATCTGGATGCCGCCGAGCAGGGGATAAGGATCGCCGAGGCGGGCAATGCCCCCGTTATCTCCGTCTCCGGTTCCATCGGGTCCAGCTACTCCACTACCGATACCCGCGATGGGTTCGGCGGGCAGCTCTTCTCGCAGAACCCGAACGGCTCGCTGGGGCTCTCGCTTTCTCTGCCCATCTTCGATCGCAATCGCACGGAGGCGGCCGAGGCGGCGGCACGGATCGCCTACGAGAACGAGGCGCTGACGATGGCATCGCTCCGCCAGCAGACCGCCGTGGAAGTACGCCAGGCGATACTGGAGCTGAACTCGGCGGAGGCGCAGCTCAATGTGGCCGAACGCCAGCTGGCGGCCACCCGCCAGGCGCTGGATGTGGAGCAGGCCCGCTACGAGAACGGGGTCTCCACCCTTACGGAGCTTACCCAGGCGCGGGCACGATATGTGGATGCGCAGGGACAGGTGGTGCAGGCCAGGAACACTCTGGAACTGCGGCGCCACGGGGTGCTCTTTGCCATCGGTACCACCGATGCGCCTCGCGGAACGCCCCAGCCGCCGACCGAACAGGAAGTGCGCCGCGATTGATCCGGCCTGCCGCTGATCTCCGGCGGGCGGCAGCGGATGACGATGAATGCGGCTAGGATGAACGCGGCGTGCAGCAGTGTGTAGATGTCCTTACGTGAAGATTTACGAGCAGCGATATGAATAAGAAATGGATCATCCTTATCTCCGTGGTAGCGGTGGCGGGAGTTGCCTCCTTCTTCCTGTTCCGTGATGCGGAGGGAGGAAAACAGAACTATCAGACAGCGGTGGTCGATCGCGGGAATCTCCAGGCTACGGTGACCAGCACCGGGACCATCACTGCCGTCGGCACGGTGGAAGTGGGCACCCAGGTCTCCGGTACGGTGGAGGAGGTATACGCCGATTATAACGACGAAGTTCGTCGCGGGCAGCTTCTGGCACGTCTGGACACGCGGGTGCTCCAGTCATCGGTTGATGATGCCCAGGCGAATCTGGAGCGGACGCAGGCACAGTATCGTGCCGCGCTGGATGAGTATAACAGAAACAAACCTCTGTTCGACAAGAAGTATATCTCCGCCACGGAGTTCACCCAGTACCGCAGCACGCTGGATGCGGCAAAGGCATCGGTGACCTCGGCGCAGGTGGCGCTGCAGCGCGCGCGTACCAACTTCGGGTATGCGGAGATCCGCTCCCCGAGCGATGGCACGGTGATCCAGCGGACCGTGGAGGCCGGGCAGACCGTGGCCGCAAGCCTTTCCACCCCAACGCTTTTCACCATCGCCAACGATCTGTCGCATATGCAGATAGAGGCGGGGGTGGATGAAAGCGATATCGGCCAGATCAAAGAGGGGCAGCGCGTCACCTTCACCGTGCAGAGCCAGTCGGACAAGACGTTTCAGGGGTTGGTCAAGCAGATACGTCTCCAGCCCACCACCGTGCAGAATGTGGTGAATTATACAGTGGTGGTGGATGCCCCCAACAACGACGGGCTTCTTCTGCCCGGCATGACTGCCACGGTGAATTTCGAGGTGGCGAGCGTCAACAATGTGCTGGTGGTGCCGAACGCCGCGCTCCGGTTCCAGCCGTCGGCGGAGGTGCTGGAGGAATATCAGGCGCGGATGCAGAGCGGGCGTGACAGCGCCCGGACGAGAGCCACCCCCGCGGCCAATGCATCCGGCCGCCGCGATAGCTCCGCGGCACGTTCCGGTGCCTCGCGCGCCAACCGCTCGCGGGTCTGGACGCTGGATGCCGCCGGCAAACTCCAGATGGTGCAGGTGCAGATAGGACTGAGCGACGGCCAGAAAACCGAGGTCTTCGGTCCCGGAATACGGGAGGGGATGAAGGTGATTACCGGAGTCACGGCACCGCAGGGGAGCGGAGCCACCCAGCGCCCCGGTACCGGGCTGCCGTTCGGCACGCCGGGCGGCACCGGCGGTGGCGGCGGACGCCGGGGATTCTAGGATTTTCGATTGGCGATGTTCGATTGGGGAGAAGCGGCGGGCACGATCTCCCCAAGGCGTTGCGATGAAGAGCAGCGGGATCAGGAGATAGAAGACCAGATATAATGGAGAATGATATGGCACCGGTGATCGAGACACGAGGGTTGCAGAAGGTCTATTCCAGTGGGGGCGATGTGGAGGTGCATGCATTGCGCAATGTCGATCTCCAGATCCAGCATGGCGAGTTCGTGGCGATCATGGGAACCTCCGGCTCCGGCAAGTCCACGCTGATGAACATTCTCGGCTGCCTGGATCTTCCCACCGGAGGGGAGTATCTGCTGGACGGCATCCCCGTCAACAATCTCAGCAAGAACCAGCTCGCCGATATCCGCAACGAGAAGATCGGGTTCGTCTTTCAGGGCTTCAATCTTCTTGCCCGTACCTCGGCGCTGGAGAATGTGGAGCTTCCGCTCCTGTACAACCGTACCCGCAAGCTGGGCGATCCCCCGGCGCTCGCGCGCCAGGCGCTGGAACGCGTGGGGCTCGGCAACCGGGTGGATCATCAGCCCAGCCAGCTCTCCGGCGGACAGCAGCAGCGCGTGGCGATAGCGCGTGCGCTGGTCACGCAGCCCTCGCTGATCCTGGCCGATGAGCCCACCGGCAACCTGGACAGCCGTACCAGCATCGAGGTGATGGCGCTCTTCCGGGATCTGAACGAGCAGGGGATCACCGTGGTGCTGGTCACCCACGAGCCCGATATCGCCGCCTATACCAAGCGGATCATCGAAGTGCGCGACGGCCTTATCCGGCGTGATGTGCCGGTGGAGCCCCGTCTCGATCCCGCCGAAGCCTTGCGCGAACTTGAACAGGAAATGAAGGAGGAGGCATAGCGATGAACTGGCGCAGTATTCTCAAGGTCGCGTGGCAATCGATCATGCGGCACCGGATGCGGAGCACGCTTACGATGCTCGGCATCATCATCGGCGTGGGGGCGGTCATCATGATGGTCTCGATCGGACAGGGGGTGCAGCAGCAGGTGGAAAGCCAGATCGCGGGGCTTGGCTCCAACGTGCTGATGATCTTCCCCTCGGCGGTGAACCAGGGAGGGGTGAGCATGGGGGCCGGAAGCATGGAGGCGCTGACGCTGGAGGATGTGGAGAAGATAGAGCGGGAGGCCACGCTGGTGGCGAACGTCTCGCCGGTGGTGCGATCCAGTGCCCAGGCTATCGGCGGCATCGGCAACTGGAGCACCTCGGTGCAGGGAGTCTCGGCCGGCTATCTCGATATCCGTGCCTGGGCCCTCTCCTCCGGTGAGTTCTTCAGCGAGCGCGATATGAGCAGCCGGGCCAAGGTCTGCGTGATAGGTGCCACCATCGCCGAGAACCTCTTCCCCGGCATGGACCCGGTAGGGGAGCAGATCCGCCTGCGGAATGTCCCGTTCAGAATCGTGGGGGTGCTGGGTGCCAAGGGACAGGGGGCCGGCGGACAGGATCAGGACGATGTGATCCTTGCTCCCGCCACCACGGTGCTGGACCGCCTGAGCGGCCGGCGCTTCATCCAGCAGATCATGGTCAGTGCCGTATCGGAGGAGCAGATGCCGGCGGCGCAGGAGGAGATCACGGTGCTCCTGCGGGAGCTGCGGCGCAGCGGAAGCGGCGAGGATAATTTCATGATCCGCAGCCAGACCGAGATCGCCGAGGCCGCGCAGTCCACCACCCAGGTGCTCACGATGTTCCTTGCCTCTATCGCCGGCGTGTCGCTGGTGGTGGGGGGGATCGGCATCATGAACATCATGCTGGTGTCGGTCACCGAGCGCACGCGGGAGATCGGCATCCGTATGGCGATCGGCGCGCGCAGCAGCGATGTGCTGACGCAGTTTCTGGTGGAGTCGGTGGTGCTCAGTCTGTTCGGCGGCATCATCGGTATTCTGCTGGGGATCGGTGGTGCCCAGCTTATCTCCATGCTCGCCAACATGGCTACGGCCATCAATCCCACCATCATCGTGGTGGCATTCATCTTCTCGGCCGCCATCGGGATCTTCTTCGGATTCTATCCGGCGCGCAAGGCGTCCTCCCTCAAGCCGATCGAAGCGTTGCGATACGAGTAGCGATCGCTCGTATGGGGAGATGTATGCGATGAGGATGAGAGACGGTTGCGATGCTCTGCGCCGTTGCGTGAGGATCTCCGGCGGGCTCATGAAAAAAAATATGCGGCCTCCGTGCGGCAAACAGCGCTCTCAAGGGGCACTTGAGGGCGTGGTGATCGGATGAAGCCCACTCCTTAATGAGCGGGATACCGATCGCGATTTTATAGAAATTTCCATTCTTCCATGGAAAGCCCCTGTACCGTATGGCCGGTGCAGGGGCTTTTTGCGTTGGTATGCGGTGTTCCAGTGAACACCATCGGCCCTGTCATCTTCTTCCATTTCCATTCTCCATACCCTTCCGGTATCATCCCCTTCCAAAAATTTTTTCAGCGCTTTAAGATCCTTTTAAGAGCCGCTTATAGGATGATTACGGTTCTCGATCGCGAAGTTGTGGCGTCGGTTCACCCTCGCCTCTACTCAGGCCGATCGAAAGAAAACAGCATTCATAAGGAGACAGGGTCATGAATACGTATCGCACGCAGCAGCATTGCGGCAGCGAAGATTCCGGGGGGATTCTTCCGGAATTCTTTCTGGCCGGATTCAGTGGCGGCGAGGGGGGGAACCTCCCCGCGGTATGCGACTCGGCGGCGCATCACTCAAGTACTTCGGGAGTTGAGTATGGAGTAGAGAATGATACGTTCTGCCAGGGGGGGCGCTCCTCCTTCTGGCGCTTTTCCGTGCTGATGCTTATCGGGTTCCTCTTCCTTTCGGTGGCGCCGCTGGTGGCGCAGCAGGGGATCACCCTTACGCTCAGCAAGGCGCACAATGCCCCTTCGCCGGTTCCCTCCGGACAGCCGTTCACCTACACGCTGGCCTACGGCTGGTCCGGCGGAGCCCCCGGCACCATCTTCATCCGCGACACGGTTCCGGCCGGGCTGGATGTGATAAGCACGCTTCCGTCTGCCACCATCAGCGGCAACATCGTGACGTTCCAGCTTACCGGGGTTACCGCGAGCGCGGGCGCCGGCACGGTGCAGATCAACGTCCGGTTCAAGCCGGGGGTAACCTGCAACGGCGACCGCGCCTGCAACACCGCCTACATCCGTTCGGAGGGGAGCGACAAGGCTATCGCCTCCAACAGCGTCTGCGTCACCGCCAGGGCCTCCAACAAGTGGACCTTCGAGAAGGCGCTCGTGGCCGGCTGCGCGCTCAATAACGATGTGATCTTCCGGATCTGCGTGATGAACCCATCCGGCGGAGATATCGGCGGGCTGAATCTCACCAACGTGCAGCTCACCGACGTGCTGCCGGCCGGTGCGGTGGTTACCTCGGTTTCCGGAAGCTGGAGCAGCTTCACCCAGACCGGCACCAGCGTCACCTTCAGCGGCGGGCCTACCACGCTGCCGGTCTCGCCGTGGAACTCCTGGTACTGCGTCTATCTGAACGTCACCTTCCCCTCGGCCACCTTCTCGCAGGGGCAGACCGTGGTGAACAGCGCCTCGGTACGGTTCAACACGCCGTGCGATGTGGGCCGCCCGGTCACCCTCAGCGATACGGCCAGCGTCACGCTCTGCGCTCCGAATCCATCCGGCGCGCTCTGGAAGGGGCTTTCGATCAACATCTATTTCCCCTCCAACCCATACTATTATCCATCGTTCTCCCCAGGCTGCTGCGGCACCTACACGCTCTCGTATCAGAACAACGGCAACGTAGCGCAGCCCGGCTTTGTGATGGAGGACATCATCCCCAGCACGCTCGATCTGAACACGATCCAGACGAACGTTCCCTCCACGAACCTCCCGGTGACCGTTGATGTCTTCTGCTGGAGCGGCGGCTCGTGCAGCGCCACTCCCTGCACCACCGTCACCTATACCACGGCCGGGCTGAAATCCCTCACCTCGCTGCCGCCGAACGTCTGCAAGGTGCGCTGGACCTACGGCGGCTCCATCGCCGTCACCCAGTCGGTACAGAACTATCTCGATGTCTGCGTCCGCACCGCAAGCTATGCCTCGCCGTTTACGCCGGTGGTGCCCGGGCAGAACATCATCAACACGGTGACCGCACAGGCCACGAACCTGGCGCAGATCAGCGCCACCAACACCAAGCCTGTCGATTCCATCCGTCCGAAGATCCTGGCAACGAAGTTCTTCATCGGAGCCTGCGGCAGCACCTGCAATCCGGAGACCGCCGGGCCGTTCGTGCCGGGACAGACGGTACGCTGGCGCATGGCCGTGGCGAACGTGGGGAACCTGGCCGCCACCCCCTGCACCATCACCGATGCGCTGCCGGCCGGGCTGAGCTACGCGGGCAACGTGAAGTATTTCTACGGCGCCTCCAGCTGGATGACCAACGTTTATTCTCCTCCCTGCTGCTCGCTTACCACGACCGTTCCGTCGCAGGTTGGAGGAACCATGACCACGCCGGCCATCGGGGCCACCAATCTCACCTTCACCTTCCCGACGCTGCCGTACCGCTGCGATGGAACGGTGGAATATCTGATTATCGAATTCGATACGAAGATCAGCGATGCCCCGCCGGCTCCTCCCGGACAGTATAACAACACGTTCACCTTCGGGGCGGGGAATCTTCCCACGCCGGTGACCTCGAACCAGGCCACGCTTACGGTGAACGCGGTTGCGCAGCTGACGCTTCTGAAGGAAGTGCGCCAGAAGCCGAGCGGCACCTTCTCCTCGTCGGCCACGGTGGCGCCGGGAGCGCAGGCCGAGTACCGGCTCCGGCTGACCAACACCGGCAATCTTACGCTCTCGAATATCTGCCTGCTCGATATCATGCCGCACATCGGCGATATCACGGTGCTCCCCGGCTACTCGCCGCGCGGCAGCCAGTTCGATCTTCCGCTGACCGCCGCCGGCAGCGTGGTGGCTCCGGGCGGATACACGGTGGGCTACAACAGCTCCGCGAACACCAGAAACCCGGTGCGCACAAGCGTCTGCGCGGGCTTCTGCGGCGTGGTCGATCCGGGTACGGGCGTTGGTGCGGGAACCCTGACGGCGGGCACCTACGGCGCCTACGCCAGCAGCACCTACTCCTTCACGGCCTCCGGCGGCAGCACGCAGCTTCTCCCGGGCGCCACGCTGGACATCCTCGTCACGGCCACGGTGCCGCAGGGAACCAAGCCAGGGCTGAACGCCTGCAACTCGTTTGCCGTGCAGGCCACGCCGCTCGGCACAACAACGTGCCTCTCCACGCAGTCGGTGCCGAGCTGCCTGACGGTGGCCGAGAATCCGAGCAGCGGCTGCGATCGCCTCTGGCTGGAAGGGCGCGCCGATAGCTGCTGCGGCTACAGCCTGATCGTCTCCAATCATCTCGGCGGCGTCGCCTCCCTGGCGTACAACGTCCTGCCGGTTGGCGGCAACACGCCGAGCGGTGTTGTGCACAGCGTGCAGACCGCACCGTGCCTCCCCACGTCGACGGTTCCTGCGAACATCTCGGGCACGACCAGCGGCCTGCTCAACTTCAACCCTTCCTGCACGCAGAACGCCCCGATGCAGTTGAACATCGATGCGGCCAGCACTACCGCCAGCGGCGAGATCTGCATCGAGCTGATAGCCACGATCGTCACCAAGACCGGACAGAAGATCGAGTGCCGCGACACGGTCTGCTTCAAGTGCGACCGCGCGCCGCAGAGCCGTTGCGACTCGATGTCGGTGAAGCCGTTCCCGTACCCGAACCTGGATCTGAGCGGCCGCACCTTCACGGTCTACAACCTGAAGTCCCCGGCCTCGCCGATCTGCAGCGTGAAGATTCAGGTGATCCCTCCTCCGAGCGGACCCGGAGTCAACGGCGGCGGACTCTATATCGACGGCGTCTGGAAGTCGTGGCCGTGGGGCACCTCGGTGGGCTATTCGCAGATCCTTGCGGTGCACGGCATGCCGGCCAACAACACCGTGCAGTTCAATCTCGGCATCGATTACACGATCGGATGGGTGGGCACGGTGATCGTCACCGCCTACCACTGCGACGGCGATAGCTGCTCGATGACGTACGGACCGTGGAAGGCCACCAAGAAGGATGTGCTTGTGGTTGGAACCGCGGTGGATATCGACAAGACGAAGCTGAAGATCTACCGCATGGCGTTCCCGCGCGAGAAGGCGGCCGGAAAGAACATCCGCGCCATCGCCATCCGTCACCGCGAGCCGGTAACCTCTATCGTCGCCGTGACCGGCGCAGCGATGCCGTGCGAGGATAGAGAGAAGTGCGATGACATCTTCGAGTCGATCCAGGTGCGCGATGGCCTGGTGATGATAAACCTCCGCCATGCGCTCGATAGCGGCACCCAGGGAGCCAACCCGGAAGTGACGGTGCTCTATACCGCTTCAGGCGACCGCCGCCCGGCCGCCGAGATCATCTACTTCGACGGCAACGGCGAAGAGGTAGGGCATGAGGAGACGACGCTGAACGGCGGAACGATCAGCGATGTGGATGATCCGCGCGGCATGGTCGGCACGGTCTCCACGCTGGGCGCGCGTCCTAATCCGGCCAGCGGTCTTTCCGATCTCAGCTTCACGCTGCCGGTGGCCGCCACGGTGGAGCTGGACCTGCTCGACGTGCTGGGCCGGAAGATGGCAACCGTGATAAACGGCGAGCATCTCGGTGCCGGCGAGCATCGCCGGACGGTGGATCTGAGCACCTTCCCGAACGGAAGCTATCTGGTGTCGCTGCGCGTCAACGGCGTGCCGAGCGTGCTCCGGATGGAGGTGGTGCGCTGATAGTGTGCTAGTCGGCAGATTAGCACCGGATATGAAAAACGGAGGCGATCGAAAGATCCGCCTCCGTTTCTTTTTTCTTTTCCGGAACGCTTTAACGACGGTGCCATGCCTGGAGATTCCATCGGAGTGGAATCCACTACGTACCTACTACGGATACGTTCCCTGAGATCCCCGGTACTGTTCGCACGGAGTTTGACTCCGTGCGCGCTACCAGCAGCAGGGGGCGCCCAGTGGAACTCCGCGACAACACAACAACAGAATCGCAGATAACTTTTGCCGAAGTACTTAGAATGAATATCCGAAGCTTAGGCCGACCGGAATCGCCTTGCTCAGCTCCGGAACGCCCGATTCCTCGTCTTCGGCAAAGAAGGAGGTGAGGCCGATACGGAACATCATCCCTCCCTCGGGGGGCTGGTGCCGGTAGCCGGCGAAGATGGCAGGATGGAATGCGCTGTCGTCGTAGGCCCAGGCCGCACCGGCGCCCAGTTCCAGGCGGCTGGTGCCATCGAAGAAGAGGGCATTGAGCATCATCGGCACTATCAGGTCTACATCGGGGTCGTACGACGCCCCTACCCGCACCGCGATGTGGTTCCAGAAGATCCGCTCATAATTCACCGAGTAATAGCGGCTGTTGCCTCCCAGCTCCACATAGACATTTCTCCGCGTGGGAATCGAGGCCATTCGCTGCTCCTCCCGTTCTTCCAGGATCTCCCGTATGACGTTCTCTTTTGCGGCGGTGGTTGTGCCCCACAGGGGGTAGTCGGTGGTAATTCTGGAATTCGCACCGATGAACGTGCCCAGCAGCATGCCCAGGCCGGTTACTCCGGCCATATGGTAGATCGGCAGGCCGTCCCCTTTCGTCGGAATTGTTGCCCACATCAGCGCCCCGCCCGCGGCCGTTCCGATCACCGCTCCGAGGATCACTCTGGAGCCGTCGTCGCGGCGCAGTTCACGGATGGATGCCAGGGGGATGGTGCGGGCGGTGGGGGGAGCATCTATCAGAAGCGAATCCCCCCGAAGTTCTACCAGATCGACATCCTCGAATCGTTCTCCGGAGCTGATTGTGATATCCCAGTTGCGCCCCTGTGCGCTGGCTGCCGCCACAACACAGGGGAGAAGGGCAAGTAGAAGCAGAGGGTTGCATCGCATATGGTGTCTGGTTATGAACCATGGTGGTTCTCGATGATTTGTGGGGGAATCACGCCAGGGAAATACACATCCGCACTACATGAATGTTGCCATAAGAGTCCAGCTGATGCCGCCGTTATCCCTGTACGAGCATGGCCCGCATGCTCTTGCCCGGTATCGGCCCGCATCTTGCAGGTATATGCTCCTGACGATGAATGGATGGAAATGTATCAGGCGTCCCCCCCGCTATGACACATAATGGATATCAGCGAACATCGGAGAATATGATGAACAGAGCACTCGCTCCCATCGCCATTGCGCTTGTTTCGATGGCGGGAATAGCCGGTTGCGGGGAAAGCAGCCCCTCCGGCAACGATGACCCGAACAATGCCAAGGTTCTGCTGCCGCTCGCCGTGGGAAACCAGTGGAGGTACGAGACAACCATCTACGACTCCACCGGCAAGTCCAAGAAGCAGACCGATACAACGACCATCAGGAGGGATACCACCATCCAGGGGGAAAAGTGGTTCTTCTTCAATAATGACACCGATCCTCCCACCGCCAGCAGAGGCGATGGCGTCTATTACTGGGATACCAAGGCAAACGCGGCGCGGATCTTCCTGCGCTATCCCGGAACGGTTGGCTCATCGTACGAGCGCGGCAGCCAGCGCTATACATTAAGTTCCATCAATACCACGGTCAATGTGCCGGCCGGGTCGTTCACCTGCTATCAGGTGGTCCTGACCGATCAGAATTCGCCGGGCGTTACCGGAACAATCTCCATTGCTCCCGGCATCGGCACCGTGAAAATAGAAGCGGTAAATGCCCGGCCGGACGGATCGGTAAAGGGATCGGCCCGCATGGAACTGACATCATATACGCTGAAATAAAAGGGAAATAATTTCACCGGGCGCGGCGATAATCGCCCGGTATAGAGTTTCAGCAGAATACTAAAAGAGCCGGATTGCGCGTGTGCGATCCAGCTCTTTTCTTTTATTGTTTATAAGGTCGGCGCGGAGAAAAAGGTGTTACTCCCTTTCGTTCTTCCCGTGAAATTCTTCATGCGAGGCGATTATCACCAGCGATCATTCAAATTTTCGCTCGCAGGATACACGACACCTTCTATTTTTTCGCCTCTTCCAGCGTTACCTTGCCATCGGTGACATGGCTGAATACCAGCCGTGCTGCCGAGGCTATCGCCCGCTCCCGTGCATGTACTCCTGCGCGCGAGCCCTTCACGAACGCCACCACTGCCAGATGCCCCCGTCCCCCCGGAAGCGTGATGATGCCGACGTCGTTCGTGGTGGAGCTGATCGTGCCAGTCTTGTGCGCTACGGGCGTGCCCGGCGGGAGGAGCGCCGGAATACGGGCGCGGCCGGTGACCGCGCGGGACATCAGCGCAAGGAGCGTATCGGTTGCAGCGGGGGAGAGGAGATCGCCCCGGTGCAGCATCGCCAGCAGGCCGGCCATCTCCTCCGGGGAGGCCGCATCGGCGGGATCATCCACCAGCCGTGCCTCCGCGGTGCGCCATGCGGTATCGCCGGCCTCGGCGATCTTGGCGTAAAAGCGATCGCGCGTCCAGGTCGAGTCGGTTCCCTTCGGGTCCACCCCGGCCCAGAGCAGGATCAGCTCCCCTTCGGAATGGGAGATATCGATGCCGCCAAGGCCGAGCGATGCCATCAGCCTGTCGGCCGGTTGCGGGCCGCCGGAGAGTTTGAGGATGTAATCGCTTGCGGTGTTGTCGCTGGCGCCGATCATCGCCTCCAGCAGATCGTGGATCGGCGCGGTGCCGCCGCTTCGCCTGACGCGATGATACAGCAGGCTTCCTCCCGGCCGGTGATCGGCGGCGCTGATCGCTACAAGCGAGTCCAGGCGGTAGGCGCCGGAATCGGCCATGCGCAGGAACTGTATCGCCATCGGAAGTTTTGCCACGCTCGCCATCGGAAAGCTTTCGCGCCCCCGGTAGCTGCTGCACCAGCCGCTCTCCAGGTGAATGGCCGCAAAGCCGAGCCGCCCGCCGCTGCGGGCCTCGATCTCGCGAAGCGAATCGTACAGACTGGAATCCACACGGCCGAACGCCGCCTGCTGCGGTGCCGCGGCCGTATCCGGGAGCGGATCGCCATGGGCCGAGGCCGGGCCGGGATGATGGTTTTCGCAGGCGGCCAGCAGAAGAAGGGGGAGAAGAAGAAGGAGTCGCTTCACGATAATTGAACGGGTAACGATACGGTGTTGGGGGGAGTGACGGGCCGGAGCGCATCGGCGATGGCCTAGCCCGCCGTTACGAGCGATACGTCGCCGGTGATGCCGCCGAGCTGTTCGATGATCCGGCGGTACCAGCGTTCCGCATCGGCACCCCGCTCCGGGTCGGAGGCGGTGGCCCAGATCACCGAGATCGTCCGGAGCGTGCCGGGATGGGTCTTGGTCCGCTGCGAGTCCTTCACGCCGTTGGCGCAGGGGCCTTCCTCGTCGAATGCGCAGAGAAGCCCTCCCAGATCGATCTCCTGTCCGGAGAGATTGAAGATATAGCTGGCACCTTCGGGGGCGATGCCGATGCGGACCGGACCGCTGGACAGATCCGCATCGATGAGGCTGATCGGGAAGCCGCTATGGAGCGATACCACGTTGCAGGCATCCACCGCGGCATTGATGGAGCCGAGCGTTCCCTCGCCGGCGGCGCGCAGCAGATACTCCGAGGCCGGCTTTCCCCGTCCGGTGGGCTTGTAGCCGCCGTAGCGGAGAAGGTCGCGCACGTTCTGGCGGGTCTCCTCGCTGCGGGTCATCGGAACCTCCGCATCAAGCCGGAGCAGGTCCAGCAGCCATGCGGGCGAGATGATATCGCCGAGCGGTTTCTCGAAACGGGTAGCGAACGCGCGTGCCTGGAGCAGCGGGTGCGGGTCGATCGTGATCGTCGAACTCATGGAGGATCGGGATGGAATGCGATGCGGCGCGTCTGCAACGGATGGCCCGCTCTGGCCGGCACCGCTCGCGCCTGTACGATGAAAACGCCAAAGATACGGTTCCCGCAGAGATGATTCCCGATCGCCTGCCGCCACGATTCGTAAAAGCAAGAGCCACCATGTTATCGCTCTGTGATGAAACTGCTATCAATCCGGGATAATGGTTTGGTGAATTGCCGTGGAAGCCGATGCGGCCTATCATCGCATCCGTTTCCGGGACGCATCCGGCATGAACGAGCCATCGCTCCGGTGACGCCGGCAACCATGCGTTCCTCCCGGCACTCGATGACGATCGATGAAAACCATATCCACAAACCACGGACAGGGATTATGAGACGGTTTCTTCTGCTTCTGCTGCTCCTGCTTCTTCCGGCGATCACCTACGCCCAGGTATCCGACCTTCTGATCTCCGAGTATATCGAGGGTTCCTCCAACAACAAGGCGATCGAACTCTTCAATGGTACCGGCTCGGCGGTGAATCTCGCTGCCGGCCAGTACGTGATCCAGATGTATTTCAACGGAAGCTCCAGCGCGGGGCTGACAGTCAATCTGGCCGGCACCGTCGCCTCCGGCGATGTGTTCGTGCTTGCTCATGCCAGCGCCGCCGCCGCCATTCTGGCGCAGGCCGATCAGACCAACAGCGCCAGCTGGTTCAATGGCGATGATGCCATCGTGCTGCGCCGGGGGGGCGCCACCGGCACCATCGTCGATGTGATAGGGCAGGTGGGGAATGATCCGGGAACCGAGTGGGGAACCGGCCTTGCCTCCACCGCCGACAACACCCTGCGCCGCAAGGCGGGCGCATGCACCGGTGATGGAACTGCCACCGATGCGTTCGATCCCTCCGCGGGCTTCGATGGCTTCGCGCAGGATGATTTCTCCGGACTCGGCTCGCATAGCGCCGAGTGCGCCGGCGAGGAGCAGGCCCCGTCGGTGGGCGCCACCGTCCCGGCTTCCGGCGCCACCGGCATCTCCGCCGGTGCGAACATCACGATCACCTTCAGCGAGGATGTGAACGTGAGCGGCTCCTGGTTCACCATCCGCCGCCAGGGGGGCGATGAGATAGCCGCGGCTGCCACCGGCGGCCCGCGCATCTTCACGCTGGACCCGTCGGCCCAGCTTCAGGAGGGGGCGGTCTACGAGATGACGATCCATGCCGCCGGCGTCTCCGATCAGGACGGCAACGATCCTCCCGACGGCATGGCCGCAGATTATTCCTTCAGCTTCACCGTGGCCTCCGCGGCCGCGATAACGAAGATATCGGCGGTGCAGGGGAGCGGCTCCTCCACACCGATCCCCGGCCAGACCGTGACGATCGAGGGGATAGTGGTGGGCGATTTCCAGACCGGCGATGGCGACCAGTATGAGCTCGATGGGTTCTACGTGCAGGAGGAGCCCGCCGACTACGATGCCAGCCAGCTCACCTCCGAGGGGATCTTCGTCTTCGCCACGGGCGGCACCGATGTTCGCCCCGGCGATGTGGTGCGCGTAACCGGCGTTGCGAACGAATATGTCACCTCCAGCGGCGCCTCCAGCCTGACGCAGCTTCGCGATGTGAGCCTGGTTTCGATAGTGGGGACCGCTTCGCTCCCGGCCCCGGCCGATATCTCGCTGCCGGTCTCCTCGCTGCTCGATTTCGAACGTTACGAGGGGATGCTCGTCAGATTTCCGCAGGAGCTTCTGATAGCGGAATATTTCGATTTCGATCGCTATGGCGAGATCGTTCTGGCCCGCCCGCTTGACGGCATGCAGCGCCCGTTCACCCCCACCAGCTATGCCCGGCCGGGAGCGGCCGCCAATCAGGCCGCACAGGCCAACACGTTCAGCCGCATCAAGATCGACGACGGCCGTGGCGATCAGAACCCCGATCCGTTGCGCCATCCGAACGGAGCGAACTTCACCACCGGCAACCGCTTCCGTGGCGGCGATCTGGTAGGCAATGCGGTTGGAGTGATGGATGATCGTTTCGGCACCTACCGCATCCAGCCCACCGCGGCGGCCGCATATACGCCGGCCAACCCGCGCGCCGGGGCGCCGGAGGAAGTGGGGGGCTCGCTGAAGGTCTCCAGTTTCAACGTGCTCAATTATTTTCTGACGATCGACAACGGGCGCTCCATCTGCGGGCCGGGAAGCAACCAGGAGTGCCGCGGCGCTGATACGCAGGAGGAGTTCGTGCGCCAGCGCACCAAGATTCTGAACGCTCTGGCGGAGATCAACGCCGATGTCTTCGGTCTGATCGAGCTGGAGAACACCGCCGGCGTGGAGCCGCTGGCCGATATCGTGGGCGGTTTGAACGAGCGCCTCGGCGCCGGCACCTATTCCTCTATCACCACCGGCACCATCGGTACCGATGCCATCAAGGTGGGCATCATCTACAAGCCCTCCGTCGTGACGCCGAAGGGGGGATACGCGATCCTGAACTCGGCCGCCGATGCCCGGTTCATCGATACGAAGAACCGCCCGTCGCTGGCGCAGAGCTTCACGGAGATCTCCTCCGGCGGCGTCTTCACCGTGGTGGTGAATCATCTGAAGTCGAAGGGTTCCGATTGCAACGATATCGGCGATCCCGATCTGGGTGACGGCCAGGGGAACTGCAACCGCACCCGCAGACTGGCCGCGGAGGCGCTCGTGGACTGGCTTGCCGGCGATCCCACCGGCAGCGGCGATCCCGATTTCCTTATCATCGGCGACCTGAACGCGTACGATGAAGAGGAGCCGATCGATGCCATCAGGGCCGGTGCCGACGGCATTGCCGGTACCGCCGACGACTTCGTCGATCTGATCGAGAAGTATCACGGAGAGTTCGCCTACTCCTACGTGTTCGATGGGCAGCTCGGATATCTGGACTATGCGCTCGCCAGCTCCGGTCTGAGCCGCCAGGCCACCGGCGCGGCCGACTGGCACATCAACGCCGACGAGCCCGATGTGATCGACTACGACATGAGCTTCAAGAAGGCGGCGCAGGATGCGCTCTACGAACCTGTCCCGTATCGCTCCGCCGATCATGATCCGGTGATCGTCGGCCTGAATGTGGGACCGCAGAGCGGGCGCCGGAGCCTGAGCGGCGCCGTGGTGGGTACCGCCGACAGCCCCGTGGCTGGTGCCACCATAACAGTGGATGGCGATGAAAGCCTTGTGGTTACCACCGACACCAGCGGCAGATTCATCTTCTCCGAATCCCTGGCGCCGGGATATCACAGCGTGACCGTCAGTGCCAGCGGATTCCACACGGCTACGTTCGACCTGGCGATGCCCGATGAGAACAAGCAGGTGGTGCTGGGACTGATTCCCTCGGACGTTCCGCCGCCGATGCCGCCGTTCACCGTCTGCGCCACGGTCACAGCCGCAAGCGGTAGCGGGCCCGTGCTCTCCGGCGTGACGGTGGAGATCCTTCAGTCGGAGAATGTGGTGCAGCAGACCGTGACCGATGCTCGGGGGACCGGCTGTTCGGCTGTACTGCAGGCGGGCAGCTATCAGGTCAGATTCTCGAAGCCGGGATATCAGACCCTGACGGCGGATCTGGAATTGAACGCGAACAAACGGATCGTGATAAGCCTGATTCCCTCGAATCTGGAGTAGGCTCCCATCGGTTTCTGAAACGGCGGGGGCGCCTGGTATGCACCGGGCGCCCCTGTCTGTTACTGTAGTACCGGTTCGCTACCTTCTCCTTCCATCCTGCTGATAGCCTCCGTTCATCCCGCCGGGAATTCCGGCACATCGTGCGCCGGTTCTCAGCAGATCGAAATCCGGATGAAGATGCAATCGCCATCATAGATCACCACCGTTTGCACGCAGGTCCCGCACGGGAGAAAGAACGGATCGGAGAGGGCGTTGAAGACCGTGATTCTGGTAATGCCACCATCCAGCGATACCCAGTCCAGCGTTGGCGGCACCGGCGGGCAGGCGTTGATGGAGTATACGGTGGGAGGTATTCCGGTAACGGTTCTTATGTTAGTCTGCACAACTCCGCCCCAGCTTGTCGTGATCGATACCGGCAGGCAGACCGATGGAACCGTGTTGGAGACGACGACAGAAAACGTACAGCAGCTGTTCGGGACCGGCATGGATGTCTGTGCCGATAACGGTAGCGCCGCCGATCCTGCCAGCAGCAGTATGCAGAGCAGTGCCGCGCGATAGTAGCGATAGGATATTTTTTTCATAATGGCCTCTGTTGTTTCCGGAACTGTGGTTGGTAGTAGTGATACATGACCGGGATGCAGGCCTGATGAAAATACACCGGCATAAGGAGGAAGAGGAGTACATCATTGGGTACTCTCCACGATCGTATGGGCTGGAGGCGATGGTGGTTCCGTACTGCCTGTGCCTGGGTGTATTGCTGCGGGGGAGCCGCTTGCGCTCGATATGGCAAGGCCGTGAAGTCCGAGCAACTTCACGGCCTCGTGAGGGTCCTGGCAGTACCATTGTCGGATTCATTCCGGGGGCATCCCCGTTTCATCCTCTCATCACATCAGCCTCCCGTGGTATCTCTCCTTCGCACGCAATGCGTATGCGGCGGCCGTTCTCGAAGCGGCGTTCCGCGAGAGGTGCGCGCCTACGTACGGATATATTCTCAAGCGATGTGTTGTCGCGGAGTGCCACTACGGTACCCGTTCTGCTAGCACCGCACTCGGAAGCCGATAGCACGATCATGATGCTGGGGGTAGGGAGCCGGCTGTATCGGTTACACCGCTAGAGGTATCCCCTCCGCCAGCAGGACGTGCATGCCGGCCGGGAGTGTGAAGGTTCCTGGGGCGACGATTGCTCGCGGTACGGGGAACTGGTGCATCACGATGTTGAAACTATCCTGGCGGGGGAGAGGGCTCAAACGCGAAAGGGGGGCATTCGGGGGGCAGTATACTTCCGGATCGTTCCGTTGACGATATTGGCGGAGATCGAATATTTCATGGAGAGTATCTATGGCGTCCGTGCGTTCCGCCTCCTATCGTGATTCGCTTCTGGGAGTACAGAAACTGCGTGCGATGATCCGTGGGGCTCGCGGCGGTTCCGCTCCCGATCATGTGGCCCGCGCGCTGCGGTATTCGCTGCCGCAGCTGGTCGAGGACGAAGCCGAGGAGATCGGCCGT
>JBMDXA010000023.1:0-14369 GCA_048594725.1 Candidatus Kapaibacteriota bacterium | reverse complement strand
AAACACGGGATGGGGGTAACGCGAGACGGTGTCCGTTTCAACCTATGTATGGTTCCAACAAAAACAAAAGCGCCCGCATGGAATACACCATGCGGGCGCTGCATCTGAATAACGAACGCAGTATTACCGGATGATCGTCACCGGATAAACCGCGATACTGCCACCTGTCACCACACGGCAGAAGTAGGTGCCGGCGGGCAGATCGGCAACATTCACCGTCATGCTGTAATTACCGGCCTTTGCACCCGGCTCATCGGCCAGAACGCGGACGGTCTCGCCGGTGGTGTTCACCAGCGTCATCTGCACCGGCATATCCTCGCTCAGGCGATAGCTGACCGTGGCGGCCGAGCCCACAACCGGGTTCGGAACCATCCGGAACGCAGCCCCCGGCCTGGAGGCGGCATCCATCGTCAGCACCAGGCGGCCGATCTCGTTATGCGAGCCATCCAGCGATACCTCTTCCAACTTATAGATGTAGCTGGCGCCGCTACGCAGGTCGCTGCTCTGGTCCACGTAATCGTAGCTCTGCTGCTGCGTGGTATTGCCGGCGCCGCGCAGGCGCGGATCGGAAACATGGTCGGCCACGAGGGTAAAGACCCCATCGGCACCGGCGGAGGCACGGTACAACCGGAATCCGGCGTTATCCATCTCCTCGGCGGTCTTCCAGCGGAGGATATTGCGTCCCTCGCGGGAGAACCCTTCGAACGAGAGGAGCTTTACCGGAAGGGTATTCCGGTTGCTGTTGGCACCGATAGCGTAATCGCTGCTGAAGAACCGGCGGTTCTCGGCCAGCAGATAGTCCCCGGTGGAATCTCTCCGGTAGCCGGTCGTGATGAAATCCTCCCACGGGAAGGTGGGGGCGGTACGGAAGACGATCTCCAGATCGCTCGTATCCTGCACGCCCGGCAGGCCGGTGATATCGAGGGTGAGATCGAAATTGACGTTCTCATCCCGGTTCCTCCAGTCGAAGCTCCACCAGCGGTCGGTGGAAAGCAGGTCGATCGGGGTCTGGCCGCTACGGAACATCGGGATACCATCCAGATCCATCTGCCCGCTGCGGCGGGTGATCATCAGGCTGCCGTCGGCATCTACCGGCTCATTGAAGGCAACTTCCGCTCCTGCGAACCGGATGGTGTCGAGCACTCCGGCACGAATCACGAACCGCTGCGCAATGGCCGTTCCGCGAGTAGCTACCGCAACAACGGCGCTCGACGGGCTGTAGCTGAGATCGCATGCACGGAGAGCGAAGACCCTGATGAAATAGGCGGTGTTCTGCGGAACACGGAGCCTGACGGTGGTATCGGTGGTACGCGCCAGCACGAACACCCGGCCGTTGGCGGCCCCTCCCAGCGTATCGCCGGCAGCGTAGAAGGTGCTGTTCACCGGGGGAACCGTGGGCGTGGAGTCAACCCGCGCCACCACCAGATAGGCGCTGGTGTTTGCCTCGGTACGCCAGCTCAGCGTCAGCGAATCGGCCACATTCCGGGTCACACGGACGGAATCGACCATGCCCGGAACAGCGGTGGAACATGCGGCCACCGTAACGGCGCTGACCGAATCGGGGAAATCGGAGTAGTAGAAATTGCACTCGCGGAAACCGTAGGCCATCAGCCTGTAGGTTCTGGCCGAGCCCAGCCCGGTCAGGATCGGCTGGCGGTTGTTGCCGATGAAACGGACGGTATCATCTCCGATCACGCTTCCGACGCTATACTGAACACCGTTCATCGGACGCGGCATAACCGTATCCGGTCCGATGCTGAAGACGATATAATTGTTCGCATTCTCCACCGCGCTGATCGACAGACCGATATTGGTGGCGGTCGTGTAGCGCACACTCACATCGGCCACGTTCCCCACCGAGCCCAGGCAGTAGGTGCGGGCGGTAGCCAGCGCACGGGTAGCCGAGTAGGTGGTGTTGCAGCTCTGGAAGCCGTACAAGGCAAACGAGTAGTTGGTATCGGCGATCAGCCCCATCGCCACATAGGGCGAAGTAGCCGGACCGAAATAGACAACCGTATCGGTCAGGTTCAGTCCCTGGCCCACGAAGTAGCGGGTGCCATTGCTCAGCGTGGCGGTTGGGGTGCCGTTACGGCGGCGGACCACCAGAATCGAATCGGTGCGAAAACCGGGCGTGTAGCCGAAGCTCAGCGTGGTCTGGGAACGCCCCGTCGTGGTCACGTTGCCCAGCATGGCAGGCTCGCCGCCACAGCTCAGCGTGGTGGCATTGGCGCTCGCCGCAGCAGCCGAATAGGTGCGGTTGCAGGAACGGTAGCCGTACACCGATACATAGTAGTTGGCGTTGGTCTGGAGACCACTCACGGCGATGCCGGCACTGGAGGCCGGGCCGAAATAGATAACGGTATCGGTGGAGTTCAGTCCCTGGCCGGCGGTATAGCTGGTGCTGTTCACCGGAACTGCCGTGGGGGCCGATCCTGCACGGCGGATCACCAGAACCGAGTCGGCCTGGGCGCCGGTGCGGGGATAGAGCATAAGGCTGCTGGTGCGCATCGGAACCAGCGAATCGATCATGGCCGTCTGCGGGGTAATGCCGGCGGCGGTCACCATCAGATTATCCACTACCACGCGGGGCTGGTTGCCGGTGCCACTGATGGAGACCGCATAGATGCGGATACGCACATCGGCCGAGGCGGCGAGCGAGGCGGGGAGCTTCACACGGAGCTTGCCGGACTGGGCCGTGGCCGAGTTATCGAACGTGGGCCATGCGCCCCCCTCGATATTTGCCAGGGGAAGATCGGTGAAGATGCCTCCGCTTCCGCCGTTGGTGGCGATACGGAGCTCATTCACCGGATCATCCGTACCGTTCTGAACCTTCGTCCAGTCGATCGTCAGGCTGTCGGCCGTGTAGCAGGTGAGATCGCCATACCAGACGAACCCTGCTGCCCCGGCGGCGGCGGTTGTTTGCAGACGGATGGCGCTTCCCGCCCCCCCGTTGGGATTGAGCCCATGGCCGGCGATATTGCTTCCGGCCAGCCACGTTCCGCTGGTGTTCGCATCAGCAGTGAACTCGCCACCGGTTGTCCGGGTGGTAGGGAACGAGGTGGTGGATGTCATTACCCAGGAGAAATCCTGGTTATAGGGGAAGGCGGCGACCCGTCTTCCCTGTGCAAGCGCCCCTGCCGAGAGCAGCACGAACGCCAAGAGTAAAAGCGTACAGAATCTCTGCATCGTTTACATCCTTACTATAAAGTGGGTGATATGTACCATGATCTATAAGAGTTTCCGGTTCTGACTATCATCAAAGGCATAAAGTGACCAGCAAGGAACATGCCCGCCATGCCGGGCATGAAGTAGCCCCGACACGATAGAGCCGCTTCTTCCGTCTACGATACGGTCTGTTTGATTTCCCTGCGGCCTCTTATAATTTCGATTGCATCCATCGGCCGACCTCTTTATTTTTGTGGTGCTGCTTTTAGTGGGCCAGGCGGAAACGCGTGCCCACTTTTTTTTAGCACCGAGTGTATGGGGGAACAGAGGAGGGAGGCCCCTGGAGCGGCCTCGAGCGGCTGCGCCGCACTGTACCGCAGCGCCGGTTTCATCCGGACTAAGAGGGTACAAAGTTCCGGCTTCAACCCCGTTTGGCACGTAACAATGAGTTTTCTTCCGGAGCATATAGAAGGGCGCCTGCGCGACGAGATCGCTCGCCGCGGCATGGTGCTGCTGGAGCTGAAACGCCGGGGCGAGCGAGGCTCCACAATCCTCGAAATCATCGTTGATTCCGAGGAAGGGATCAACCTGGACGCCATTACCGAACTGAGCCGTTGGACCAGCGCGCTTCTGGATGAAGCGGATGAATCCCTGCCGGGACGGTACAAGCTGGAGGTATCCTCAGGGGGGCTCGACCGTCCGCTGGAACATCTCTGGCAGTATCGCAAGAACGTGGGACGCCTGCTGAAGGTAACGTTCGACGGCGAAGATGGAACCAGAAAAACGGAGATCTTCCGTCTGGTGGCGGTGAGCGATGACTCCCTGACTCTGGAGCCCAGAGTTGCAAAAGGAAAGGCCGCGCCGGAACCGGTAGGCCTTCCTCTGGATCGTATCAAACGCGCCGTGGTGGAACCGCAGTTCTAGCAGCCCCCCGCTTCCGGGAGTGTGCCTCCGGATGAGGCCGCACTCATCGTTGTCCGATTTCCAACGTTCTCCATTTTCCAAAACGTTATGGCGAAACGCAAGTCTGCTAAGTCCAGCGTCAATAAACAGCATATCATCGATGCATTTGCTGAGATGGCGCGCCAGAAGAATATAGACCGGGATCTGCTCCAGGGTATCATCGAGGATACCTTCTCGCAGATGGTCCGGAAGAAGTATGGGCAGGAGGCAAACTTCGATATCATCGTCAACATGGATAAGGGAGATATAGAGATCTACCTGCTCCGTGAAGTCGTCGAGACTGTCGAAGATCCCAATACTCAGATCTCCTTCGAAGAGGCAAATGCCGAGGCCGAGGAGTATGAGCTGGGAGATGAAGCCCTTACCGAGCTGAACCTTGAAAACCTCTCCGAGAACTTCGGACGCCGCATGGTCTCGATGGCCGCACAGACCCTGAGCCAGCGCGTGCGCGAGGTGGAGAAGGATAATATCGTGGCCGAATACTCCCAGAAGATGGGTGAAATCATCGTCGGCGAAGTCTATCAGGTGCGCCGCAATGATGTGTATGTGATGCACAACAAGGTGGAGCTCCGGATGCCTCGCGGCGAGCAGATCTGGCGGGAGCGCTATAAGAAGGGGGAAACCCTGAAGGCGCTTCTGAAGGAGGTTCGTAGCGAGGAGGGTACCGCGTCGCAGCCGGAGATCATCATCTCGCGGAGCGACTCCACCTTCCTGCAGCGCCTGTTCGAGATCGAAATCCCGGAAATCTACGATGGAATCATCGAAATCAAGGGTATCGCCCGCGAACCGGGAGAGCGCGCCAAGGTGGCCGTGTGGTCGCACGACGAACGTGTGGACCCGGCCGGCGCCTGTATCGGTATGAAGGGAGTGCGCGTCCACTCGATCGTTCGGGAGCTTTCCAACGAACATATCGACGTGGTATACTACTCTCCGGACCCGAAGAAGTATGTTGCCAGCGCCCTCTCGCCGGCCAAGGTGAGGGATATCATGATCGATGACGAAACCCGTACCGCCACGGTGCTGGTTGGCGACGACCAGGTATCGCTGGCGATCGGAAAGAACGGGCAGAACGTCCGCCTTGCCATGAAGCTGACCGGCTACACGATCGATCTTGTCAAGGAAGGGGGCGAGGATATCGAACTTGCCGAGTTCAAGGACGAGATCGGCGAAGAACTCTTCGGCCGCCTGGTGGAGTCCGGCATCGACACGGCAAAGGAATTTCTCGTGCTCGACGACGGCTCGCTGATGCGGATCGAAGGGATGACGATGGAGAAGATCGAGGAGCTTCGCCAGGTCATCAGCGCCGAGTTCGACGAGGATGAATTGCGCACGATGTATCAGGATGCGCAGAAAACACGCACTACGGCGCCTCCCGCGCCCGCTTTGGGACAAAGCTGATAGCCGAAGAATCCGTTCTCTTCTCTTATACGTGCCGGCCATCGGCAGAAAGTACCGCAAAAGCGGCGAGGCTCCCCTGAGATTGTTTGGGGGAGCACTTGCTGTTTATCGCCAAGGGTGTGAATTTGTGAGCAGCCCGGAATAGCGTCTCCGGCTCTCCACGATTACGATCATTCGCACGTCGTATGGTTACTTGAAGATATCGTGCATGCACGAATTCTGAGCTACCGGGACAACGACGACGCTATTCCACTGTTGATTCGCCTCATTTGTCAGATCGATCACTAATCCTAGGACGGTCTCGATGAGTTAGTTTGAGTTAGTTTCGTCTCAGGTGAGAGAGGCACTGAGAAGAGTATCTATTTACTGGAGTCTGAATGGCCGCGACAACAAGCGCGAAAGGTACGACCTATAGACTGTTCAAGGTCGCCGCTGAACTGAATATTGGCAAGGAAACCATTGTCGAGTTTCTCCACGGCAAGGGTCATGACATCTCGGATAAGCCCACCAGTGCGCTTACCCAGGAGATGTACGACCTTGTTATGGACAAATTCGAAAAGGAGCACCGCCAGATAGAGAAGCAGCGGAAGAAGGTCGATGCCTATCATGAAAAGCGGGTCCGCCATAAGGAGGAACCGACTGTCCGGCCCCAGAAGACCGGCAAAGACGATGAGGCGCTCGAAACCGCCGAAGGCGTCACCGAATCCGCTCCGGAAACGGTTGGCGTAGCACCGGAAACCCCGGTTCACGAGGAACAGCCGGCTCCGGCGGAAATGCCCGCCGTTGCCGAACCGGTAGCGGCCGAGCCGCCGCCGGTCAAAGAACAGCAGGAAACCCCGCCCCCGGTAGTGGCGGCCCCCGAGCCGGAACCGGCCCCCGAGCCGCCGGCGCCGGTCGTGGCCCAGACACCGGTTGCGGAACCGGTAGCGGCTCCTCCCGTTGCCCAGGCACCTGTTGCCGAACCGGTTGCAGCTCCCCCCGTGGCAGCCGCTCCCCCCGTGGCAGCCGCTCCTCCCGTCCAGGAGCCCGTGGCTCCCGCCGAGACGGAGGTGGAAGCGGCGGCGGAACGTTCCGTCAGCCCGCAGGAGCGCGCCGAACAGATGGAGGAGGCACGCCGTTCCCGCCGCGAGGAGCTTCGCGCCATCGCATTGCAGGGACGTCCCGAGCCTGCTCCCGAGCCCGAGCCGGAACCGGAACCGCCGGCTCCCGAGCCGGAACCGGAGCCGGCACCGCCGGTTGCGGAGGACCCCTCCCAGATCAAGTTCGTTACCTCTCCGCCGAAACTCCAGGGACTTACCGTTCTCGGCAAGATCAACGTGGAGAAGCGGGGACCGGACAAGAAGGACAAGAACGAGCGCGGAAAGCGCAAGCGTATCCGCGAAGGGGTCAAGTCGGTGGATATCGGCGCCGAGTCGCGTAATCGCCCGGCAACCGGCGGAACCACGCCGGCAACCCCGGCCCGCCCGGCTGGTACCGGCACTACCGGCACCGGAACAGGAACCGGCACTACCGGTACCGGCACGGCCGCAGGTGCTGCCGGCGCAGGAAATGCCGCAAACAAGAAGAAGCTCCGGAGCCGTGGCGCAAAACTGAGCGTCAACCAGGAGGATGTGTCGCGCGCTATCCGCCAGACCATGTCGCGCATGGAGGATGGTTCCGGCTCGTCCCGCCAGAAGCGGAGCCGCAACCGCCGCGAAATGCGCGAGGAGCGGGAGCAGAGGAGACTCGACGAGCAGAACGCAGCCGCATCGGTGCTGAACCTTACCGAGTTCGTGACGGTGGCCGAAATGGCAAACCTGATGAACGTGGATGTCAGCCAGGTTATCAGCAAGTGTATCGGCCTGGGCCTGATGGTCTCCATCAACCAGCGCCTTGATAAGGATACCATCCAGCTGGTGGCGGACGAATTCGGCTTCAGCGTCGATTTCCAGCAGGAATACGCCGAGGAGATCCTCGCCGATCCGGAAGATGCCACCGAAACGCTTCTGCCACGTGCCCCGATCGTGACCATCATGGGTCACGTCGATCACGGTAAGACGTCGCTGCTGGATTATATCCGGAGCGCCAACGTGGTGGCAGGCGAGGCGGGTGGTATCACCCAGCATATCGGTGCCTACTCGGTGGTGGTGGGAGAGAAGAAGAAGATCACCTTCCTCGATACTCCGGGCCACGAAGCGTTTACCGCAATGCGCGCCCGTGGCGCCCAGGTTACCGATATCGTGGTTCTGATCGTCGCCGCCGACGACGCGGTGATGCCCCAGACCCTGGAGGCCATCTCCCATGCCCAGGCGGCCGCCGTTCCGATGGTGATCGCCATCAACAAGATCGACAAGCCGGAGGCAAATGCGGAGAAGATCCGCCAGCAGCTCGCCGATCGCGGCGTGCTGGTGGAGGAGTGGGGCGGCAAGTACCAGTGCGTCGAAATCTCCGCGAAAAAGGGGCTCGGCGTGGACAAGCTGCTGGAAACCATTCTTCTGGAAGCGGAACTTCTGGAGCTTCGTGCCAACCCGGAACGCGACGCGCGTGGCGTGGTGGTGGAGGCCGAGATCGATCGCGGCAAGGGTATCATCGCCACGGTGCTGGTGCAGAAGGGAACGCTCAAGGTTGGCGACAACTTCATCTGCGGCCAGTATGCCGGCCGTGTCCGTGCCCTTATGGACGAACGCGGCAACCGTATCCAGCAGGCCGGCCCGTCCGATCCCGCGCAGGTGCTTGGCTTCAGCGGCACCCCGACCGCCGGTGACCAGATGATCGTGATCGAGAACGAGCGTGATGTGCGCGATATCGCTTCGCGCCGCCAGCAGCTCCGCCGCGAGCAGGACTTCAAGCAGGTCCGCCATATCACTCTGGACGAGATCTCCGAGCAGATCGCCCGTGGCGGTGTGCAGCATCTGCCGCTTATCATCAAGGGCGACGTGGACGGTTCGGTGGAGGCTCTTGCCGATTCGCTCCTCCGTCTGTCCACGCCGGAAGTTCAGGTGTCGGTTATCATGAAGTCGGTGGGCGAAATCTCCGAGTCGGATGTGCTTCTGGCCGCCGCGTCGAACGCCATCATCGTCGGCTTCCATGTGCGCCCCAACCTGAAGGCGCGCAAGCTGGCCGAGCGTGAAGGGGTGGATATCCGCACCTACCAGATCATCTACGATACGGTGAACGAGATCCGCCTGGCTCTGGAAGGCATGTTGAAGCCGGAGCAGAAGGAAACGATCACCGGAACGGTGGAAATCCGCGAAGTCTTCAAGATTTCGAAGATTGGTGTGGTGGCCGGCTGCTACGTGCAGGATGGCAAGATCACCCGTAACGACAAGATCCGCCTGCTGCGCGATGGTCTTGAGATCCATACCGGCGGCATCTCCTCCATCCGCCGTCTCAAGGAGGATGTGCGCGAGGTGGAGCAGGGCTTCGAGTGCGGTATCACCCTCGACAATATGAACGATATCAAGGTGGGAGATATCATCGAGGCGTTCAAGATGGTGGAAGTCAAGCGCAAGCTTGAGCCGGCAACCGCAGGCCACTAGAGGATGAGTCGAAAAGTACAGACCAGGCCCCCTCCAGGGCCTGGTCTGTCGTTTGTAGTCCAGGCGGTTATAATCAATGTACCTTTCATCTAATCCAGTCGACGCCTGTGTCAGTACGTACTGAACGTGTGGGATCGATGCTGCGCGAGGCGCTGAGCACGCAGTTCCAGAGGCATATGCCGGAGTTCCTCGACGGTATGATTACCGTGGTGTCGGTCAAGATGTCCCCGGATCTCCGTATCGCCAAGGTCTACGTCAGCATCTACCGGAGCACTACCGATCCCGATATTCTCATGAAGCGGATGAACTCGCATGCCCCGGAGATCCGCAAGGAACTTGCGTCGAATGTGAGCATGAAGTTCATCCCGGAACTCCGCTTCTACCGCGACGATACGCTCGATGCGGCCGAACGGATCGACCAGCTCCTGCAAAGCGTCCGCAACGACGATATCGCCAGGGGATTGCGGCGGGATGATACCCCGGATGAAGAGGAGAACGATGGACCCTCTGCTTGAGGCCCCTCTCTTTTCCCGTTCCAATCTCCATGAACTTACCCCGGAGATCATCGCCGAACGCGGAGCGCTCCTGCTGGTGGACAAACCCATCGGCTGGACCTCGTTCGATGTGGTGGCAAAGACCCGGGGGATTCTTCGCGTGAAGAAGATCGGCCATACCGGTACGCTGGACCCCCTGGCAACCGGGCTTCTGGTGCTCTGCCTGGGCAGAGCCACCAAGCTCGCCGATGCCATCCAGGCGGGGGAGAAGGAGTATACCGGTACCATCCGGTTCGGGGCAACAACCGCCACCGATGATGCCGAAGGGGAGGAGACCGAACAGTTTCCGGTCGATCATCTCACCGAAGAGAGCATCCGTGAGGCGGCCGCCGGCTTCCTTGGGGAGTCGCTCCAGACGCCGCCGATGTTTTCGGCGCGAAAGAAGGACGGCCAGCGGCTCTACAAGCTCGCCCGCCGTGGCGAAACCGTGGAGGTAGCCCCGCGCCAGATCACGATCAGGCAGTTCGATATCACCGGAATCGCCCTTCCCGAAGTCGGTTTCCGCGTGGTCTGTTCCAAGGGAACCTATATCCGCTCCCTGGCGCGCGATATGGGAACACGGCTCGGCAGCGGAGGCTATCTCACCGAACTCCGGCGTACCCGGAGCGGCAGCTTCGGCTTGGAGGATGCGGTTACCATGAACGACCTGCAAGAGCTCCGTGCCGAGCGAAGGGAGGTTCAGTTGTAATGCGGATCTATCAGTCTCTGGAAGAAGCCCCCTATAGCGGCCCTACCGCTGTCACCATCGGTACCTTCGATGGCGTGCATCTGGGGCACGGCCGCATCATCGAGGCTCTTACCTCCCGTGCCCGCGAGCTGGGAGGGAAAAGCCTTGTGATAACCTTTCATCCCCACCCCCAGGAAGTTCTCCGCAGAACGGCCGATTCGGTGCCGATCCTTACCACCATCGAGGAACGGGCGGCAGAGCTTGGAAAGCTGGGCGTGGATGGCATGGCGATACTTCGGTTCACTCCGGAACTTGCCGCCACACCCTGGCAGGAGTTCTGCGAAATGCTGATCCGCACCGTGGGAGCGGCGCATATCGTGGTGGGACATGACCATGCATTCGGCCGCGATCGCGAAGGAAACGCCGAGTCGCTCCGCCGCTTCGGCGCGGAACGGGGATTCGGCGTCACCGAGATAGGACCGCTGGTTCTGGGAGAGGAGACCATCAGTTCCACCAAGATCCGCCGGGCGCTGGCCGCCGGAGAGCTGGACAAGGGGAACGATTATCTGGGGCGCCCCTATTCGATCGAAGGAACGGTGATCCGTGGCGACGGACGCGGGCGCAGCCTAGGCATCCCCACCGCCAATATCGCCCCTTCCAGCCCCGCCAAGCTTATCCCGATGAACGGCGTGTACTGCATCACCCTGGCAGTGGATGGGGAACGTCACCACGGTATGGCGAATATCGGCGTCCGCCCCACCTTCACCGATGGGACCGAGCGTACCATCGAGGCCAATCTTTTCAACTTCGATCGCGACATCTACGATCGCGATGTCACGATCGAATTCCGTAAGTTTGTCCGTTCCGAACGAAAGTTCGCCTCCAAGGAGGAGTTTCTGGCGCAGCTCCGGAGCGACCGCGCCACCTGCGCGGCAGGGCACTCCGGTGATACGAACGAACCGGGCCAGGAGCTTCGCACGGACGGAATCTGAAAATTTCTGCGGCTCATTCAGACGAGCCGCAGAGGGGCATGGAGCCTTGCTCCCTGCTCTCCGGGGCCGGGCCTACCGGCTGCCGGGCGACCACAGCTCGTGACCTGTGGCATTATAATGACGGCGTCACGAACCCACATATACCGAGGCAACACTCAATGGCATTGACGAAGGAGCGCAAGGCTGAACTTGTGAGCAAATTCGGCGATCATCAGGGCGACACCGGCAAGCCGGAAGTTCAGATCGCGATTCTTACGGCGCATATCACCGCACTCTCTCCGCACCTGGAGAAGAACAAGAAGGACAAGCATTCCCTTCGCGGGCTTATGCAGATGGTCGGTAAGCGCAGGTCGCTGCTGGACTACCTTATGAAGAAGGATATCACGCGCTATCGCGCAGTGATCTCGGAACTCGGCATTCGCCGGTAATCGTCAAGGGCGCCGTGGCTGCTACAGTCCCGGCGCCTCTGTTTTGATATCCATCCCGCCGGGCCCTGCGGCCTGCGCCGGTTTTCGATGGAGGTACGGCCAGCAAAGTCCGTACGGAGAATCACTTTGATGCGCCCTGGGGAGTTGGCCCCGGGGGCGGTAATGAGAAAGGAAAGAATGAAAACAGTTCAGATGGAATTTGGCGGCAGGACGTTCTCGCTGGAGACGGGCCGCCTTGCGAAACTTGCCAACGGATCGGTGATGGTCCGCTATGGCGACACGATGGTGCTGGCGGTTGCCGTGGCATCGAGCGCGCCGCGCGAGGGAATCGACTTCCTTCCGCTTCAGGTGGAATACCGCGAGAAATACGCCGCGGTGGGAAAGATCCCCGGAGGCTTCTTCAAGCGCGAAGCACGCCCCACCGAGAAGGAGATCCTCTCGGCCCGCCTTATCGACCGCCCCATCCGGCCGATGTTCACCAAGGGATGGACCTATGAAACGCAGGTGATCTGCACGGTCTACTCGTTCGATCAGGAGAACGATGGCGACGTGCTCTCCGCCGTGGGCGCCTCCTGCGCTCTGATGCTGGCGGGATTCCCGTTCAATGGCCCCATCTCCAATGTCCGCGTCGGCTATATCGATGGCGAATTCGTCATCAACCCCACCATCCAGCAGCTTGGGGATTCGGACCTCGAGATCATCGTCTCCGGCACCGATTCCTCTATCGTGATGGTGGAAGGGGAGTCCAAGGAGATCGACGAGGAGCTGTTCATCCGTGCCCTCGAGTTCGGCCATGAGCATATCCGCCAGCTCAATGATCTCCAGCGCCAGCTAATGGCCCAGTGCACCATCCCGACGGTGACGATGCCGGAGAAGAAGGAGTTCATCAATGTGAACGACTTCATCCGCGAGCATTCCACCGAGCGTCTTGCCCTGCATGCGCGCGAACCGGCCTCCAAGGAGGGACGCAAGGAGCGCTACAAGCTCCTGCGCGACGAGATCGCCATTCTGGTTGCCGACAAGTTCCCGGCCGGGGATCACCCGGAACTGGAACTCGACAAGATCGTCGGCTCGGTGCTCCATGACCTGGAGTCCGATGCGATGCGCGAGATGATCCTCAGCGACGGTACCCGCCTGGATGGCCGCAAGACCACCGAGATCCGCCCGATCGCCTGCGAAATCGGCGTTCTGCCCCGTACGCACGGCTCGGCACTCTTCACCCGCGGAGAAACCCAGTCGCTGACCTCCATGACCCTCGGTACCAAGCTGGATCGCCAGCTTATCGACGGTCTGCTGCCGAAGCATGAGAAGCGGTTCATGCTGCACTACAACTTCCCGAGCTTCTCCACCGGCGAGACCGGCCGCTTCGGCGCCACCTCGCGCCGCGAGATCGGGCACGGCAACCTGGCCGAGCGCGGCCTGCGCCAGGTGCTCCCGAGCGAAGCAGAGTTCCCCTACACCATCCGCATCGTCTCCGATATCCTTGAGTCCAACGGCTCCTCCTCGATGGCAACGGTCTGCGCCGGAACCCTCTCGCTGATGGCCGGCGGCGTTCCCATCAAGAAGCCGGTTGCCGGCATCGCCATGGGTCTTATCAAGGGTGATGGCGATCGTGTGGCGATCCTCTCCGATATCCTCGGCGACGAGGATCACCTTGGTGATATGGACTTCAAGGTTGTTGGTACCCAGGACGGCATCACCGCATGCCAGATGGATATCAAGATTCAGGGGATTTCGCTGGAGATCATGCGCAAGGCGCTGAATCAGGCCCGCGATGGCCGCCTGCATATCCTCGATGCCATGGCAAAGGCGATCACCGCTCCGGCGGAGGATCTCTCCCCGTATGCTCCGCGACTGACCACCATCCAGATCCCGGTGGAGATGATCGGCGCAGTTATCGGCTCCGGCGGCGAAACCATTCGCAGCATCGTTGCCGAGTCGGGTGCCGAGATCAACATCGAAGAGGATGGCACCATCATCATTGCCGCCGTGTCGGGTGAATCCGCACAGAAGGCAGTGGCCCTCATCGGCCGCATCACCGAACAGCCGGAAGTGGGGAAGACCTACCAGGGACGTATCGTGCAGATCCGCGAGGGCCTCGGCGCCATCGTGGAGTTCCTGCCGAAGAAGAGCGGCCTGCTCCATATCTCGCAGCTCGAGCATCACCGCGTGGAAAACGTGGAGGATGTGCTCTCGGTGGGCGAGCGTGTGGAGGTGAAGCTGGTGGAGATCCAGGACGACGGCAAGTTCCGTCTCAGCCGCAAGGCTCTACTCCCGGTTCCGGAAGGCATGGAGTACCGCGAGGATACCGGCCGCCGCGAAGGTGGCGGCGGAGATCGCGGCCGGCGTGACGGCGGTGGCGGACGCGACGGCGGACGTGGCGGTTACGACCGCGGTCCCCGTGGCGACAACCGTGGCAATCGCGAGGGAGGAAATCGCGATCGTAACGGCGGCGGCGGCAGGCGCTAACAGCCGGCCCCGTTCATAGTCGATACCTGAAGCTGCCGGAGGGAACGTTCCTTCCGGCAGCTTCTTTTTGTAGATGTTCCACTTTAGATGTTGGATTGGCGATTGAGCCAATTTACGATTGACGATTGGCAACGACATACTCCAGTGACCCCCAGTAGGTACTCCCGGAAGAACCCCACGGGAAGGCGCGAAGGCGCAAAGAAAGACCTCTTCTT
>JBMDXA010000229.1:0-1335 GCA_048594725.1 Candidatus Kapaibacteriota bacterium | reverse complement strand
GGCAGGGGGTTTCCTAGGGCCGGCTCTCACCGGAATTTCCCATCCCCGGACCCAGCCTCCGTTAACGATGCAGAGGCCTCCCGACTGTCGCCGGACGGTTGATCGTTGCAACCCCATCTCCACCCGGCTGATGAGGGGGAGAGTAATATGGGGTGATGGGGGCGGGGATAAGTTCGTTGGTTTTTTTTTGCGGGTTCGGCGTCTGTGGAAGCATCCCCCTCATCCGGCCCTTCGGGCCACCTTCTCCCCGAGGGGGAGAAGAATAGGCCGGCGTCTTTTTCGGCACAGCGCCTCTTATTCCTCTCCCCCTCGGGGAGAGGGTGGATCGGGCGCAGCCCGAGACGGGTGAGGGGGTGGGCGGTAGGGTGTCTGATTTCTAACGCCGGTGCGTGGGAGCCCCCCCTCCCAGCTCCGCTAGGCCTTCGGCCAAGCTGCGCTACCTCCCCCATCAAGGGGGCGGTGGGGTGCGGTGCATGGGGGTGGGTCGTTCGGCAAACGCGATGCGGCACCCTCCCCCTTGCGGGGAGGGCTGGGCGTGTCAGAAGCCCGATCAGGCAACCCCTCCTTGCGGGCTGCCAGTTGGGCCGCTCACGAATAGCTCGGCAGCGTCAAACCGGGATTGGCAATGGTCTCAAAGCCCCCTGCCCCGAAGGCCTGGCGTTCGTTGGGGGCGATGGCGATAGCCTGGCTTTGGCCCTGCCAGTCGATCGTGCCGGTGACGGTGCGACTGGTGAGGCCGATGATTTCGCGCAATGTGCCTAATCGGTCTGTCACTATGCGCAGGCCCGCGGGGAAACGGGCGAGCAGTTCGCCATCGCGGTAAAGCTCGCTGTACTCGGCGAGGTTGAGGAGTTCAAAGCCGGTGCCGTCGATGGTTCGCGCATAGGCGGTCTCCCACAGCGCGTAGGCATGCGTTGCCGGCTTGGGCAGGAGGCCAGTGAACCAGAGCGTGCCATCGGGGCGCGGCAGGATGCCCGACAGGCGTTCGACGTAATCCAGAAGACAGAGAATCGAGGGCGAATATTTTTCGGTGAACCCGGCCTCGCCATTGTGGGGATTGAGCGTCTGGGGAAAACGATCGGCGGCGAAGAGTGCCGAGAGGATCGGCTGCATCATCCAGGTGAGTTCGACGGCGCGCCCATGATGCTCGAAGGCATGCGGTGTGCGGATGAGAGTGAGGAAATTGGTCGGGCCGTTCCAGCTGTTCTGCCCGAAAGTCGGATCGAAGCGCGGATCGTCCAGCGCGATGGAGGTAAACGGATATTTCGCGAAGAATTTCCGCGTGTTGAGCAGATAGCGTTCCAGCATGTCGGCAAAGAAATCGCCGTCGCCAAT
>JBMDXA010000228.1:0-20930 GCA_048594725.1 Candidatus Kapaibacteriota bacterium | reverse complement strand
CGGGATATGAGGAAGCCGTAGTCTACAATATAACAATAGGAAGGAGAGGACGCTACCCGTAACGCACCTGGGTAGTATCTCAGTTTGAATACGCCCCTTGCCTCGCTCGTGGAACTTGCGGACCTTTGCCCCCGTGAATGTTCACACTCGATCAGATAACATCATCAAACACAGAGAAGCGTATGAGCAAGCCCATAGAAATCATTATCAGGGAACTGATTGCACAGCAAAGCGATCGTGAAGGGAAACTCCTCTCCTGCATTAGCGACGCTACCGGGGGGCACATACTCTACGGGACAGAACAAGTATCGGATATTATGCAACGTGATAAGGAACTCGCGAAACATTTCGAGGATGCGCTCACGGCCCTCTCGCTATGTGCGCAGATGCTTCTTGTGAAGATTGAAAGTGGAGATGATGAGGACGAATCCGACGAGAACAGCGACGCCTGACGCAATCTTTGGCAATTGAAACTGACCCACCAAACGAAGGAACTCATATGACTTCTGATGAGCAAATGCAAGCGCTCATTGCGCTTCTCGATGAACGCTGCTGGAGCTGTAAGAATTCCCCGGCCCGTCGTGAATTCTGCGAATACTGTAATGGCGCGGGCTATATCCTGACCCCAGCGGGAGAAGCAATGTTGGACTTCATTGCCCGCCACTCTGCAAGCATTCATCAACGGCAGCAGAACGGCAACTACTGATAGACAAGACTCTACGTGAGCTACGAGCGACGTTGCCACCATTCTATGGCGAGAATCCTGAATCCCATCCCCCCCCCTTATAAGGGCACGATCCCGTCATCTCTCTATGATGACAGGATCGTTGGCAGGTATTCAATCATTCGACGCAGTACCGTTATTAGCTCCAAGAAACCCGCTTCTACTGCCTTGCCTGCTCTCCTCTCTGGGTAATGGCAAGAGCATTACCATCCGGGTCTTTCACTTCGATCGACCATCCATACCCCTCTCCCAAGCTGAACGGCTCCTCTGTCCGAAGCTCGATTCCGCTAGCGCTGCACCGTTCAATCACCGCTCGGATGTCCGGCACATAGAACGTTGTGTAGGGGAGCCAGTGCTCGCCCGTCGATCCAGGTTTCGGGCATCGTGCCCATCCCTGGGTCTCCGGTCGGCACTCCTCTGCATGGCAGAGCATGAATGAGAAGCCCTCACCGGAACCGCCATATACTACGCAATCATAGAGAACATTGCCGTACCACTGCTCCGGCACACCGATTACCTCTGAATAGAACCGACGCATCGCCTCGAAGTTTCGAACCCAATAGGCAATCGTGGCAAGATGGGGCGTTTCCGGTGCCGGTACAGTGTCGTCTGGTACTCTCAGAGCCTGAGCTGCTGAATCGGATTCAAAGAGTTTGGTTGTTGTCATAGATGTTGTGATGTACGATGATTCAGTGGAACATACGAGAATGAGTGGCCGCAGGTGCAAAGATCGGCTGCGTACGGGTAACCGCCCAATTTAAGAACTTCAAAACCAGCAGAATGATGTATTCCCAGCACACGCACAAATCTACCCACCTATAGGTGTTGCCAAGAGACAGAAATCTCATCACGGATTGATGGAGCTTTCATAGCGGATGCAACGCTATCTCGCAACGGGTTCAATTTTCTATGCCTGCCATATTCCTTTCGTAGTTCGGTCAACCGTAACAACCCGGTGAAAGTGATCCTATAGCAGTTGAAGATGCCCGGCACATGCAAAGCAGTGCCGGGCATCGTACCGGTTCCCATCGTGTGCCACCTGCCATCTTCTGGGGACACTGGAGGATTCGCCTATGCCCTTCACTGTGGCAAGCACCTACCAGGTGATCTGGTACTTGCCGTTCCTCTACCAGCGATTCATAGCCCCTGGATTACATGGGAGCCATTACATGGTTACCGTCCCGTGTACCGCAAAGACTGCCGGCCGTTTACTCCGTCCGTGCTGCACTAATCCATCAAACACCTCTGCTCCAATCAACTCCCGGTACAGCCGCGTCAACACTGGACGGGCATATGCCGAGCGTTCGATGCGTTCCACCGTTGTGGGGCCAAGCACATGCGAAAGCTCGGTGGCTATCCCGCTGCTCTCGTTCAGCCGTGCCACCATGCGCTGGAGGCTCCATCCTGCCTTTTGCCGTATCCAGCCAAGTGCTGTGCCGGGCAGTTCCGCAAGTGTCACGTGATCGACGCTGCCACGATCCAATCCTCGCAACGACCATCGTAGTGCTCTGTCAAGTATGCCCCGGTTCTGCGGCTCTGCCGTAGCGGCATCGACTGGGTGGACAGTCTTCTCTGTTACGACGCTATGCTCCGCTAGCAGTATTCCACCGTTAGCCGCTCTATAAACGTGCTGCCAGACATGTCCATCAGCACACTCCAGATGAATCGCCACCGAGTGTAGGATCGGCCTACCAGAAACGCTCTCCTCGGCTGTATCCTCCGGATCTCCTGACACTCCGATGATGCTCGTCTGTGCGATTCCACACACCGGACAGAGCAGAATTCCATCGCCTATCTGATTCTCACTGATCTCCTGCTTGCTCTTTCGGTTCTGCCCGATCCTGTTCGTTTGTTCCATTGCGTTCTCTCCTCGCGATGTTCGTGGTTTGCGGTTTCATAATCATTGTTCCTTCCCCAAACGCCCAGCGGCACTAGGATCTCTGTTTCGTCGCTGGCTGCGCCGGTGTGCCCCGTTTGCTCGTAGCCTGCTGCTTCGCTGGCTCCTTGCCCTGCGCCATCTGCTTGGCACGATGCTGCGCCACGTACGCCCGCGCTTTCATGCGCTTGCGATCCCATACCGCATACTCCTCCCGGAGAACCACCTCGCGTATGCTCTGCTGGAAATTCTCGACACCGACCATCCGTTCGAGCGCCTTCACATAGCGGAGCGGCACGTGCTGCTGCTGCTCCAGCCGGGACACCGAGCGCGCCGAGTTGATCGGTGCATCCTGCTTCCGCAGAAACTCCGCGAACTCCTCAGCAACGTATCCGCAGCGCTCGCGAACCAGCCGCAGGTCGTTGCCGCTGATAACTCGTTGACGCACTGTCCGATCCAGGCTCGGGTGCTCCGGCCGATCGCGCTCACTGAGGCGACGACGGAGCCATTGCGGGTCCATCACTTCACTCTGTTCTACTGCCGTGGCGCTGGTAGGCGATTCCGCGTTCAGTGCTGCATCGGTGCTGTTTTCCGGTTCGATATACATTTCTGGCTTGGTATTCATGTTCGTATGCTCCATTGAGAGGGAATAGTTCCTGAACCACGTCCGATCCTCTCAATATCGGACGTGGTTCCGTGTTGATGTGGCTCTGGATCGTACCTGAAATGTCGTCCAGACAACGTGGATCTGCCGTGGATCTTACCTGGAATGTCGTTGAAATGTCGTTGTCGGAATAAACACGATCCGCGAATCCATTGAAAATTCGCAGAAAATCATTGCGAATACGGTTGTTTTTGAGCGATATCGCATGGCTTATATGCTGGCGTCGCCTGGATTTGGGCTCGTTCCGGCAGAGAACCATATCCAGCCGGCAGAATGGTGAGCACTCTGACCTGTTCCGAAGCGATTCCGCTCCGAGCAGCAACGGTACACCGGTGATCGTGAGGCGATCGCAATGCTGCCCTGATCCTCACGCTGAGTCGGCTAATGGCCGGGTGGCCAAGTTGGCCAAGTGGCCAACCGACATCCTGGCCATCAATGGCCGGGTGGCCAAACTGGCCGAGTTGGCCAACGTGGGCCACTCAGAACGCGTTGATACCTGCGCCCGGCTGTTTTCCCCCGTCATGAGGCGTTCGGCAGCCGAAACAAAGCATTCTTCCTGGGCCACGTCCCCTCACTCGGGGGAGAATCGGAATACAGAAGGAGCATTTCCTTGCCGATGGTGGCCACCTTGGACAGGTTGGCCAACTTGGCCACCCGGCCATCGCAGAGGAAGTTGGCCACTTGGCCAACTTGGCCAGCTTGGCCACCCGGCCATCACAGAGGAACGTGGGCATCGGAGCAGGAAGTTGGCCACGTGGCCAGCTTGGCCACCCGGCCATTCAAGGGGGAAGGTCGTTAGTTGACCAGGTTGGCCAACTGCTCATCTGGTTCGGCGGCCATATCGGCGTCTCGCACATCGCCATCGCTCACAGTGGCTTCGCTCTCTTCTTCAGCGGTTTCACCTGCATTCATCAGCGGCAGGCAGTTCTCGATCGCCGACTCCGGCAGCTTCTCATAGTTCCCGTAGGAGCGCTTCAGCACCAGTCCCAGCCGGATGAACTGTTCCATATACCGCCGTGCCGTCCGCTCGGCAATGCCCCTCTGCCGGGCGATCTCTCGATACACCTCTGAAGAAAACCCTCCAAGCGGCAACCCTTCATAGAATTCCAGCAGCTTCCCCTCCAGACGCGGCGGGCTCGTGCCGGGCATCCGCTCGGCCACCCGCAAGGCATGACGGTACATCACCAGCGCAAGGAAGATCCCCGCCTGCGCATCCTGATCGTGCACCTCGATGCTCGTCACTTTCTCCAGCGGTATCCCACGCTCATAATGCCGCAGCACGCTCAGGATGCAGCCGATACGAAAGGCGATCACCCCGGCACGCTTCACCGATGCTTCCAGCGCGCCATCGCCCCGGCGAGCCACCAGCCGCCGAAGCTCCAGCCGGAACGCCGTGTCATGCCAATCCCAATGCTGGCTTGCCCAGGTGACGAACAACGGTTCGTTGCGGCTCTCCAGGAGCTGATGCAACCCGTCGAGCCACCCCGCCGCCTCTTCAAAGAACTGATCCTGTTCACTCTGCCGGAGCTTCGGACGCTGCGAGAGCCATTGCGGATCATCGCTGAAGGTGTAGAAGCCGATGCGACTGAACAGACCACTCTCGGTAGACGAAATCAGCTTCGCCAGCGCCTCCGGGGTGCCCGAGAGCGTCATCGAGATGGCGGGCTTCGGGATGCGCACCTTCTCGCCGTTCTTGCGGTCGAGCGCGATAGCCTCTCCGTGAAAGGACTTCAGCAACACATCGCTGAAGTTCCCCCAATCCTGCCCGATCGTTGCCGCCAGCGTGGCGATCTCCGACTCGACGATGACCCCCTGACCCTTGTTCGCCGCAAGGTTATCGGCCAACGCACGCGCCGAGGAGTTCCCCGCCAGGAAGAACGTCCGGGTCGGGGGGCGATCCCCAGCGTCGGGATTCGTGTCGCGCTGTGCCTGCCAGTCCCTCACCCGTTCGGCAGAGCCTTGCACCAGCCGCTCGTCGATCTTGGTTCCGAACTGCCGTGCAAAGCGGAGCGCACCTTTGCCGGAACCGGCTCGCGCGGCAATGATCGTGTAGATGTTGAGCGGACCCCATCCATCAGCGTTGATGCCGAGAACGTTCAGAAGGACTCCGGCCACCACCGGCAGCGCAGACGTCAGGAATACCGCACGCTCATGCCCGGAGCGGAAGAAGAAGCTCCCGTCGCGAAGAAGAGCCGGAAGCATCAGGTAGAGTGATTCCGGAATCTCACCGCTACCTTCTTCACTCTCCTCGATGTTCCCGGCGATGCCGAGATACCAGGGCATGCCGCTATCGAGTGCGGTAGCGAACCGCTCAGGATTGCCACCATGCCTCAGGTATTCGGTGACATCCTTAGTGCCCATCGTCGCGTCCTCCGTGATCCCTCCATGCCTGGATTGGTCTGCCATCGGAATTGTTCTCCCGTAGGAGAGCGTCGGTTTGGGTACCCTCTCGCAGCAGCTTGCCGATATCGACAAACCGAATGCTTCGCACCAGCGACGCGATGCTCCGCCCGACATGCACCATATGCTCGATACCGGCGAGGTCGGCGTCTCCACAGAGAATCACGTGCGCACCGGCCAGCGAGACGCTGTACTCCGGACGCCACTTCCCGGCACCCCCGGCATTGGTGGTCGCCACATAGCCGTTGCCGATCTCCTCGCGGAAGAAGAGGTTGGCCGTATCGGCATCCTTTTCCCCCTCGACGATGACCACCGGAGAGCCATCAGCAACTGCGCGGCGCACTTCCGGGAGCATGTAGAGCACCATGCGGCAGCCCTTGACGTTGTTGACTCTCTGCCCGGCTGCGTCGAGATGCCACTGGAGAAAGCGCTTCTGGGGGTGCCAGTGCTCCGGCGCATCCGGATAGCGCACGGAGCGTTCCAGCCGATCCACGCTGAACAGAACCGTGCCGGTTTCATCGGTATACGGATAGGTCGCGATGTGCTTCCAGACGGATGCCTCGGCAACCTCCCGTCGCAACGGTTGTTGCGGTCGCGGTTGAAGCACCGGCAAGCTGGCGGAGTAGCGTACCGGAGGCACCGGGGGGCTGCCCGGTGTGCTCCGTTGCGTACGATCCGATTCATACTGATTCGATGGCTCGTTCTGCGATCCGTCGGGGAGCGCCTTATCGTGGCCCGATGAACTGCGCCGAGCTGCGGTTGGGCGAGCGATCGGCGGCCGATCCTGCCGCCTGGAGCGTTGAGACTGCCACGATGCTTCGGGCGGCCGCGAACGGCGCTCATCTGTCTGCGATGATCCGTTCGTGAACCGGCAGTTCTGCATGGAGGATTCCGGGCGGGCGAACAGATCGCGCAGCGAGAGCCCGCAGGCGGCCACCACCGATTCCGGCGAACAGCCAGCAAAGCAGTGCAGGAGCACATCCCCGGTCTTCGAGGTGCGGATCGACAGCGATGGGGTGTGGTCATCATGCGCCGGACAGCGTGCCATATAGGAATCGCCGTGGCAACGAACCCGTTCAAGACGGCTCAGCAGCCGCTCCAAGGGTGTCTCTAAGGGAGTGTTCGCGGATGGTGTGTTCATCGGCTCGTCCTCCTCTGATTCGTCTGTGCCTGGCTCGTGCGGTTGGATCGTGTTGGCGCTCCGGTTGTCTGTGCCGGTACCTGGTCATGGGCACGGCCAGGTTGGCGCACGGACGAACCGGCTGACGAGCGGCTGGATGAACGGGCACGGCCTGATGGACGGGCAGAAGAGCGAGACGGCACACGCTCATTGCCATGAGCGGCATCACCATATGCCACGGCCATGTAGTCGGCGGCATCGGCTTCGATCTCGGCTCGATCCTTTACCCGTGTGCTCGTCATCCAGGCAGTCAACTCCGCACGGCTGAAGTACACCCGTTTGCCGCGCTTGTAGTGCGCTAACTCGGGAGGTTCGCCGTTGCGCGAACAGGTCTTGTGATAGATGCCGGACTTCGACAGTCCAGTCAGAGCCATCGCCGCTTCGACGCCAATCACATCGTCATGCTCCGGAGAGCGGTCCAGGACACCAGGGTCTGTGCTGTGATGCTGCGAAGCACGACGGCTGGTACTGCGATGACTCGCGAAGCGCTCACGGAACTGTTGTTCCAGAGCCGTAAGGCGCTTCTCGATACGTTCAAGAAGTTGTTTCATATTCATGGAGGTCGGGGGTTAGAAGTACACAAAGGACATGGAGCGGCCCTGCGTGCAGGCGTAGCCGGAAAGCCGGGAATGCCACACGCATGAAGGGACCGCGAGGTCAGAACATTCGGTTGCGAGAGGTACGGGAGTGCCGAAGATGTCGGGGCCACGCCGCGCACAGGGTTGGAGCAGAGAGCACCAGAAGTGCGCGGGCGTAGCATTGGTGCGACGGCGCGGAAGAAGAGCGTCCGTCGTACGATCGGGAGATGCCACTGTCTGTCAAGGAAACGATGCGGTCATCAGGGATGACTACGGGCATCGTTGAGCACCGTGACATAATCGCCTGAAGCGTCGAAGCGTTACGTGCTCTTGAGGAGCACAGGAGGGAATGTATAACAACCAATATCCCCGAATCCAGCGATATTTTTTATCAGGATAAATGCAGGTGGTTTGAGTCCCATGTTAATGGCTGCATCTGGCTGCAACCCGCCTCACTACTGAACGGTGTCGATTTGAATAACACTTGAACAGCGCTTGAAAAATGCTTGAATAAATTTACACTGTTCAAGCAAAAACGTGTCATGCAACTACACTCACAATATTTGCCAATAGTTTCCCTGTGGTGTACTCTTATTTGCCCTAGGGGGCAGTGCAAGACAGAAAGAGGGGGATGACACATGACACGTTTTTGGAGTCCAACTGTGGTATCGGCAGAAAGATGCGATGGGATGAATGGTTCTGGAGGGCGGCGGCATGGCCGTGATAGCACCCTCTTCACAGCTTCAGGAGGGATGAATGGTAGGCTCGTAACAATATGTGCAGGAAACAGCAACTCCCACACGTCACTCGTTTTTTGGACTACAGACGGCCCGAACAGGGATGGTATCGTATGCAAAGGAATCTGCAACGGAGCCGAGGTGGAACAAGTCGGGATCATATCCTCGCACATCTCAATCCGGATTGCCAGACTGATGATAATAATCGCTACCTGTGTCATGACAACAATGAAATAGCCAACGATGTGAAGTGTCTTCCATCGTTGGCCATTCTCTATATATGGATTGTTCTCGTAGGCGCGGCTCGTGCGATGCTTCAGTTGCCCAGCACCGAGCCTGAAAGCGGTGGAATCAGGCTGACCGCTTCCTGCCGCCTGCGATCAATGATCTGTGCATAGATCTGGGTCGCCTGAATGCTGGTATGTCCAAGGAGCTTCGACACAACATAGAGATCGGCTCCATAGGTCAGCAACAGCGTCGCGTAGGTATGCCGCGACACATGAAAGGTGATCTTTTGTGGTACCTTCGCTGCGGCTCCCCAGGCTTTGAGGACGGCCCCGATCTTGTCCCGGTTTGGGAGGGAAAAGACAAGATCATCCGGAGCGCCGGAGCCAACCAACTGGAGAGCCTGCTCGGAGAGATCCAGGTATTCCTCGCTCTTGACCTTCTGCTGGCGGAACTCGACCTTGCGTCCACGGATCATCCGGTGGGTCAACCGCTCCACATCGCTCAGACGGATGCCCGTGTAGCAGGCGAACAGGAACGCACGCCCCACCTCCGGATCGGGACAAGGCTTTGCTGCAAGCTGCTGGAGTTCCTCAAAGCTAAGGTACACCCGGCGTGGTTCGACCTTCTTCAGATCATCCCGGCGAGGGAGTTTGTCCACGGGATTTGACAGAAGGATATCTTGGCGTACTGCTTCACGCAGAGCGGCTTTCAGCTTTGCAAAGAGGGTAGCCGCGCTATTTGTGTTAACGACCGTGAGCAGGTAGTCCTGAAATCCTCGTATCCATTCCGGGGTAACCTGATTGAAGAGCACGTCACGGTCACCTGCATAGCTCTTCAGATGGTTCTGAGCACTCTGCCACGTCCCTCGTGTGCCAGAAGCCTTCGCCTTGGTGAGCTTCTCGAAGAACGCCAGGAAGCTCGTTTTGCGACGCTGCCGTCCTTCAAAGCCATGCGCATTCTCGGCTAGATCATTCTCCCACTTGTTGCGGATGAGGTTGGCGGTTTGGCGTTTCTCACGATTGGCCGCTCGATTGGCGGGAGTATCTTTGTCGAGGTAGATTTCCAGGGTTTCGTAGCGTCGGCGTCCATCGTGGTAGATGTCAAGGTAGAGGGAACGGCGCCCATCGGCGAGTTTCTTCTCACGGAGATACACACCCATAACTGTGCTGGCTAGGATGAATTGGCTCTTGAAATGAGCATGCATGCCAATTGGAAGACCAAGGAGACAGCAGGCTCAACACGGAGCGAATATAATCTCGCCGAGCAACAATAGAGCAACAAAAATGTGGTAGGTGACCGCAATCGAGGGCAAGTAGTGGCAAGCGGGAATGCAGGAATCTGATTGATTTCGCTGCAATTGACTGCTCTCGATTGCCATTACTTGCTACCCGTTATTCGTCAATCGAAAATCGAAAATCCCATGTCCGACTCTCTCTCCCGGATTGGAAATGATCCGGATGCGCTCGGCAGGCTGGCCGAACGCTGGGGTCTCGCCCGCTTCATCTTTTATCCGCAGGCGGATTCCACGCAGAATATCGTGCGTGCCCTGAACGATTCCGGCATGGAGGGATGGACGCTCGTAGCGGCCGATTATCAGACCGCCGGACGCGGGCAGCATGGAAGAACATGGACCGCCCAGCCGGGAGCATCGCTCATGTTCTCGCTGCTGCTGCGTCCCGGAAGTATCGAGAGCGCCATGCTCCTGCCGATACGGACCGGGCTGGCGATAGCCGCCGCGCTGGATACGGAACTGGGGGCAGGGGCGCGCACCATGCTGAAATGGCCGAACGATCTGATGCTCAACGGCGGCAAGAGCGGGGGCATCCTCTGCGAATCGCAGATACGGGGGGATGAGATCAGCGTGATCGTGGGGGTGGGGCTGAACGTACGGCGGTTCCCGCTGGAACTTGGCGACCGGCGCGATATCGCCCCCGCATTTCTCCAGGAGGAAAGCGGCCACCCCATCGACCGGCTGGATCTGCTTGCGGCGATCATACGATCGTTTCAGGAGCGGCTGCATCAGGGAAGCGACCGCCTGAGCGATGCGGAACTCCGCGAGTACGCCGGCCGCGACTGGCTGCACGGGCGGCTTCTGAGGAGTCCCGAACCAGGCCGTGCCGGGGGCATCAACCGGGAAGGACATCTTCAGATACTCCGCGCCGACGGCTCCATGCAAAGCTGTATGGCCGGGAGAGTGATACTGGATGAGGGGTGATGAGCGGAATAAATCGAATGCAGAGGCGGAGTGATGCCCGTAGAGAGTAGTTGGCCGCAGAAGAGATGATCGTAATCACCCCGCCACGTTCCTCTGCTACGGAGCACTTCAAGTATGAAGCACTTCAAGACCGCTTCTCTGACATTCTCTGAGTTGTCGTTGCCCGTTCGGGCGGAGTTTTCCTCCGCCCGTGATAGACTTCCGGTAGCTCACGGAGTACCCCCCGCGACAACACATCGCGGAGAACATATCGCACGTACTATCACTACCGGCCGCCGCAGGCAGCGCACTGCCGCCTGGCACCTACCCGAGCCGTTGATCCAGATACTCGCGGATCTGCTGTTCGATCGGCCGCTTGAACGCGCTCAGCGTCAGCCCCAGATCCACATCCACCGTCACGCTGGTATCCCCCACGGCGATGGTGCCGTTGGCCCCGCTGCGCTGGAATTGCAGGGTGTCGCCATTCCAGTTGTAGGAAACGTCCAGACGCTGCTTCATCTGCGAGGCCACATCCTCCACCGCCTCCCGTGCTCCGTTCTTCCCCAGAGTGTGCTCCCGTTCGATATGAATCGCTGCCATAAAGAGTTCCGTTCTTGTTGTAGAGAAAAAATTCGCCTGCCTCAGGTTCAGCAATGTATGTGCCGGGAGCGGCAGGATGCTGTCAGAATATGTTGGCGGCGATGCGAACCTTCCAGGCTAGTAGAGACTGCCGGCCTCATATATGGCGCAGGATATCACGCAAAAACCCCCAGACGCAACGGAACGCAACAAGGGTGGATTGGTCTCCCCCATGTAAACAGAAACGTCGCTGCGCAACGTCTCCTGCCGGTATGAGGCGGGACATCGCGCAACGACGCCAGGCCGCGACGGGGGAGTCTAGCGGCCCGAAAGAATCTCCTTCCAGCCTGCTATCTGCTGTTGCACCTCATCCGGAGCGGTGCTCCCTGCCGAGCGCTTCCGCTGGATGCTGGCCTGCGGCAGGAGATAGCCGAAGATATCCTCCCGGAACGCCGGGGAGTATCGCTGAAGCGTGGCAAGATCCAGCGCGCCGAAGCCGCAATTCTGCTCCACGCAATGGGCCACCACGCGGCCGGCCACCGAATGCGCATCCCGGAACGGCATCCCCTGCCGCACAAGATAGTCCGCTATCTCGGTGGCGGTGGAAAGATCCTCCCGCGCCTCCTGCTCCATCCGGTTGCTCCTGAAGCCGGTATGCTCCAGCAGCGCCGCGAAGATCTCCAGGGAGTCGCGCGTGGTATCCAGCGCATCGAACATCGGCCCCTTGTCCTCCTGCATATCGCGATTGTAGGCGAGCGGCAGCCCCTTCATCACTGTCAGCAGAGAGACCAGCGCGCCGTAGACACGCCCGGTCTTCCCCCGCACCAGTTCCGCCATATCGGGGTTCTTCTTCTGCGGCATGATGCTGCTGCCGGTAGCGAATGCATCGCCGATATCGATAAACCCGAACTCCTTGGTGGCCCAGAGCACATACTCCTCGGCCAGCCGGCTCAGGTGCATGGCGATGATGCCGCAGGCGGCAACCGCCTCGATGACGTGGTCGCGGTCGCTCACCGCGTCGATGCTGTTGCCGACGATCCCGTCGAACCCGAGTATCCCGGCGGTCATCTCCCGGTCGATCGGGAAGGAGGTGCCGGCGAACGCGGCCGCGCCCAGCGGCGAACGGTTCATACGCCGTAGGCAGTCGTTCAGGCGGCCGTGATCGCGCTCCAGCATCGCCACATAGGCGAGCAGATGATGCGCAAGAAGCACCGGCTGCGCGCGCTGAAGGTGGGTGTAGCCGGGCATCACGGTCTCGATGTTCTCCTCCGCCTTTCCCAGAAGCGTCTCCTGCAGAAGGGTGATCCCGCTGGCGATCTCCCCGAGCGCGTGGCGCAGATAGAGACGCTCATCGAGCGCCACCTGGTCGTTGCGGCTGCGCGCGGTATGCAGGCGGCCGCCGGCCGGGCCGATCTTCTCGATCAGCCGTGCCTCCACCGCCATATGCACATCCTCGAACCGTTCGTCGAGCAGGAACTCTCCCCGCTCTATCTCGTCGCGGATCTCCAGAAGCGCCCGGCGGATCGCCTCCCCCTCCTCCTCACCCACGATGCCCACGGCGACCAGCATCTCCGCATGCGCCAGGCTCCCGGCGATATCCTCGCGGTAGAGCCGCCCGTCCACCCCGATGGACGTGGAGAACTTCAGTGCGAGATCGGAAAGCCCTTCCTTGAATCGTCCGCTCCAGAGCGTTTGCTGCGCCATAATCTCCCGTACCTGCTGAACTATAGTTGACTGATCGCGATGCATCACATATGAACTGCGGCGTTGCACGAGGCCCTCTTCTCCCGGTATGGGAGAATCTCGCGCAACGCCGCAACGATCCCGGTGGATTCTCTAGCCCGCCACGATCTCCTCTTCTGCCCGCCCGACCTTGTGATAGGTCTTCAGCCCGAGCGAGAAGATCTTGATGAAGCCCTCGCTCGCCTTGTGATCGAACACATCCTCGTCGGTATAGGTGGCGAGCGATGTGTCGTAGAGCGACATCGGGGAGGTGCGCCCGGCAACGATCACGTTCCCCTTGTAGAGCTTCAGCCGCACGATACCGCTGACGCGCTCCTGCGTGCGTTCGATGAACGCATCCAGCGCCTCGCGCAGCGGGGAGAACCAGAGGCCGTTGTAGACCAGGTTTGCGTAGTCCTGGGCGATCTTCCCCTTGTAGTGCATGGTGTCGCGATCCAGCGTCAGGCGCTCCAGCTCGCGATGCGCGAAGTGGAGCGCAACGGCGGCCGGTGCCTCGTAGATCTCGCGCGACTTGATCCCCACCAGCCGGTTCTCCACCAGATCGATCCGCCCCACGCCGTTGGCCCCGGCGATGACGTTCAACCGGTCTATCAGTTCCAGCCCCGGAAGATGAAGCCCGTTCAGCGCCACCGGAACTCCCTTCACGAATTCCAGTTCCACATGGGCCGGCTCGTCGGGGGCATCCTGGGGATCGGCCGTACGCTGGTAGGCATCGGCCGGGGGCTCCACCATCGGATCTTCAAGCACACCGCACTCGATGCTGGTGCCCCAGATATTCTCATCGATCGAATAGGGGCTCGCCTTGGTGGCGGCCACCGGGATGCCGTGCAGCTCGCAATAGGCGATCTCCTCCTCGCGCGAGCGGAACTCCCACTCGCGAACCGGGGCCAGCACCTTCAGATCGGGGGCCAGAGCGGCCACCGACGCCTCGAACCGGACCTGGTCGTTCCCCTTGCCGGTGCAGCCGTGGGCCACCGCGTTGCAGCCGCTCCGAAGGGCCACATCCACGAGCGCCTTTGCCAGCAGCGGTCGCCCCAGAGCGGTCGCCATGGGGTAGACCCCCTCGTAGAGGGCGCCGGCCTTGAGCGCCGGGAGGATATATCCCTCCACGAACTCCTCGCGCAGATCCACCATGTTGACCTCGCGCACGCCCAGCAGGCGGGCCTTCTCCTCCACCCCGACCAGTTCCTTCTTCTGGCCGAGATTACCGGTCACGGTCACGACCTCGGCATCGTACCGTTCCTGAAGCCATCTGACCATGACGGACGTATCGAGTCCGCCGGAATACGCGAGCGCAACCTTCAGCCTGTTCACCTGATTCGTTCCTTAGTGAGGTTAGTAGTGCTTAGTGCTTAGAGCTTAGTTGTTAGAGCTTGGAGAGAAGGTCCGGGGGTCAGTCCGCCGCCTTACGGCGTACCACCTTTTTCTTCCAATCGAAAATCCGAAATCTCTCAATCGTCTTCTTCCAATCGAAAATCCAAAATCGGAAATCGAAAATCCCTCAATCCCCTTTCTCCCCAATCGAAAATCCAAAATCGGAAATCGGAAATCGTCAATCCCCTCTCTCCCAATCGAAAATCCAAAATCGAAAATCCCTCAATCCCCTCTCTCCCCAATCGAAAATCCAAAATCGAAAATCGAAAATCTCCTACCCTCTCTGCGTAACCAGCCCCCGGATATGAGCGATAAGGGCGGGAATGCTCGCGGTTGATTTCGGGGCGATGAAGATCGTGTTATCGCCGGCGATGGTGCCGAGAACTCCCGGCGCGTGCATGCTGTCGATGATCTCGGCCACCCCCTGGGCCCGTCCGGGGAGGGTTTTGATGACGATGAGCGCTTCGTTGGATTCGATCGATTCCACCTCGTAACTGAGCAGTGAGGTGAGCCGGCTTTCCTCGCTTTCGGCGCGCATCACATACCGGAGACCGTCGGCGGTGTTCACTCGCGCGATACCGAGTTCCTTGATATCGCGCGAGAGCGTTGCCTGGGTTACATCGTATCCCTGCGCCTCCAGGAGGAGCCGGAGATCCTCCTGGCTGGCGACGACGTTCTGTGTGATGAGCTGTTTGATCGCGAAATGACGGCTCTGCTTGTTCATCTGCGTTATGAGCTGAAGATGGGTTCCGCACATCGCTCGATGTACGACGGCGCCAACCGTTCCGGCGCCTCCCATTCAGCAAGTCTTGCCAGGAGCGCCTTCTGCACATGCAGACGGTTTTCGGCCTGATCGAAGACGATGGAGTTGGCGCCATCGAGCACATCGCCGGTTACTTCCTCACCACGATGTGCCGGCAGGCAGTGCATCACCGAGCAATCAGGCTTCGCCTCCGCCAATAAACGGAAATTCACCTGATATCGGGCAAATGCTTTCCTCCGCTGCTCGGCCTCCTCCTCCTGTCCCATGCTGGTCCAGACGTCGGTATAGATCACATCGGCGCCGCGAACCGCCTCGTAGGGGTCCTCGATGATCTCGATCGTGCTCAGCCCCGCGGCCCGTGCCCGCTCCAGCGTGGCGCGGTCCGGACCATATCCGGCCGGAGCGGAGAGGATGAAATGGAGCGGATAGAGCGCCGCCATCTCCAGCCAGGAGTTCGCCACATTGTTCCCGTCCCCCACGAATACCACCTTCACGCCGGGCCGGAGCTTGCCGTGCTGGCGGATGGTGTACATATCGGCCAGCACCTGGCAGGGGTGGGACAGATCGGTCAGAGCGTTGACCACCGGCACCGACGCATGGCGGGCAAGGTCGCAGAGCACCGAGTGATCGAACAGCCGCGCGATAATCATATGGCCGTAGCGGGAGAGCAGACGCGCGATATCCGCCGAGCTCTCCCTGGTTCCGATGCCGACGCTCTCCTGCGAGAGAAACACCGGATATCCGCCAAGCTGATGGATACCGATCTCGAAGGAGACACGCGTGCGGAGCGAGGGCTTCTGGAAGATAAGCGCCACGTTCCGCCCCTGGAGCGGCCTGTAGCTCATGCTCAGTTTCAGTTCATCGGTCAGAGCAAACAGACCGTCCAGCTCATGGTAGCCGATGTCGAACAGCGTCAGAAGATCCTTCTTCATGCGATACCTCCTCTATTCCGTATGATCTCTTCGTCGATTCCTGGGGCCGCAGGAAGATCTCCCGCGGCGATTCCGCTCCCCTCACCGATGATGGCGGTGCCGCTACGGCGTCCCTCCAGCACCCCGCGCAACGTGCCGGGAACCCGGCCGTCGATGATATGCACGCTCCGGACTCCCCCCTCCAGCGCCGCCAGCGCCGACTCCACCTTCGGGACCATCCCGCCGTGGATCACCCCGAGCAGTATCAGCTCGCGGGCCTCCTCCGGGGTGATCTCCGAGAGCAGACCGCCATCCCGGCACACTCCCTCCACATCGCTCATATAGACCAGCATGCCGGCGCCCATCGCCCCGGCCACCGCGCCGGCGGCAACGTCGGCGTTGATGTTGTAGACCGCCCCCGCCTCTCCCGAACCGATCGTTGCGATCACCGGGATATAGCCGGCGCCCAGGAGCAGATCCAGCAGCGGCACGTTCACAGCATCCACAACCCCCACCAGCCCCAGGTCGGGCTCGGCCAGCCGGCGTGCGCGCAGCAGATCGCCATCCACACCGGAGAGCCCCACCGCAGCGCCGCCAAGGGAGTTGATAAGGCGCACCAGTTCCGTGTTGACGGTGCCGGCAAGGGCCATCGTCACCGCCTGCATCATTCTCGAATCGGTACGGCGCTGGCCTTTCACGAACTCGGCCTCTACTTCGAGCCGTGCGGCCAGCGCCGTTACCTCGCTTCCTCCGCCATGTACCACCACCACACGGGCGCCGGCAGAGCGGAGTGCTATTATCTCCCGGACGAAATCGCCGTCCGGACCGGAGGCGGCCATCGCCGCCCCCCCGTATTTGACCACCACCGTCCTGCCGGCGAGGTCCCCGTTGTGCACGATCATCGTCATCCTCCTACGACCTGTAGCTGGCGTTGATATGCACGTACTCCTTGGTCAGATCGCACGTCCAGAAGATCGCCTCGTGATCCCCCTGGTGCAGGTCCACCCCGATGGTGACCTGCTCGCGGGCCAGCGCCAGCTTGGTCTTCTCCTCGTCGATCACGATCTGGTAGTTGCGCGCAAGGACCGGCTGGTCGTTCAGGGTGATCTCCACGCTGTCCGGATCGAACTCGATGCCGGAGTAGCCCACCGCCGCGATGATCCGTCCCCAGTTGGCATCCTCGCCGTGGATGGCGGTCTTCACCAGATTGGAGTTGGCGATGGAGCGGGCGGCCATCTCGGCATCCTCCTCGGTGGCGGCGCCGCGCACGGCCACTTCTATCAGCTTGGTGGCACCCTCGCCGTCGCGGGCGATCAGCTTGGCGAACCGGATCAGGAGATATTCCAGCGCCGCGGCAAAGCGGTTGTAGTCCTCTCCCGGCCCCGTGATCTCCGGGTTGCCGGCCAGCCCGTTGGCAAGCACCAGCGCCATGTCGTTGGTGCTGGTATCGCCATCCACGCTCACGCGGTTGAACGATCTGGCGGTGGCATCACGAAGCGCCGCTTCCAGCAGCTCCGGAGCGATCGCCGCATCGGTAGCCACGAACCCCAGCATCGTCCCCATATTCGGGGCGATCATGCCGGAGCCCTTCGCCATGGCCCCCATCGTGATGGTGCTGCCGCCGATAGAGAACTGTATCGCCAGCTCCTTGCTGTAGGTATCGGTGGTCATGATCGCCAGCGCGGCATCGTGCGCGCCATCGCGCCCGGTCTGCGAGGCCAGCAGGCCGATACCCTCGGTGACACGGTCGATGGGCAGATACTGGCCGATCACTCCCGTGGAGGAGACCATCACCTGTTCCTCCGGCACGTTCAGCGCGGCGGCCGTGGCGCGCACCATGGCCCAGGCATCGTTCAGACCGCGCTCGCCGGTGCAGGCATTGGCGTTGCCGCTGTTGACGATCACGGCCGAGCAGAGACGGGAGCGCTTCAACTGAATCTTGTCCACGATGATGGGGGCGGCCTGCGCCTTGTTCATCGTAAAGACCCCGGCCACAACGGCGGGAACCTGCGAGACCAGCAGGGCCAGATCCTTCTTGGCCTTGCGCACGCCACAATGAATGCCTCCTGCGGTGAAGCCCTGAGCGGCGGTCACCCCGCCATCGATCTCCACAATCTCCATATGCCCGATCATCGTAATGCCTCCGTTTCGTTGAATCCGAACAAGATGTTCATGTTCTGCACCGCCTGTCCCGCGGCCCCTTTCACCAGATTATCGATCGCCGACAGGAGTACCAGCCGGTTGTTGCGGCGGTCGATCCTGAAGCCGATATCGATGTAATTGCTTCCGGCCACGTTTCTGATCTCCGGAACGGCGCTCCCGGAGAAGCGCACGAACGGCTCGGAGCCGTAATAGTCGTGGAAGATCTCTTCGATCCTTCCCTCGGAGATTTCCTCTCGCAACGCCGCATACGATGTGGTATAGATCCCGCGCGTGATCGGGATCAGATGGGGGGTGAAGCTGAGCGTCACCGGCATTCCGCCGAGAGCGCCGAGCACCCCTTCCATCTCCGGGATATGCTGGTGGGTACCCACCTTGTAGGCCCGCACGTTTTCATTCACCTCGCAGAAGGAGAGCTCCACCGAGCCGCTTCTTCCCGCTCCGGAAACGCCGGACATCGAATCCACCACGATCCCCTCCGCCGCCACGATCCCCTCCTTCAGCAACGGAGCCAGCGGCAGGATGGCGCTGGTGGGATAGCAGCCGGGATTGGCGATCAGCGAGCACGAACGCACCGCATCGCGGTTCCACTCCGGCAGGCCGTACACACCCGCCCCCAGCAGAGCGGGAGCGGCGTGGGCGCGGCCGTAATAGGTCTGGTAGAGCGCCGGTTCGGACAGGCGGAAATCGCCGCCGAGATCGATCACCTTCTTTCCCCGCTCCAGCAGTTCCGGCACCACCCGCATCGCCTCGCCGGAGGGGAGCGCCAGAAATACCAGATCGCTGCTTCCGGCGGCATCGGGATGGTAGGCTTCCAGAGCCGCGGATGTTCTTCCGGCAAACCAGGGATGAATCTCCCCAAGCTCCTTTCCGGCCGATGCGCCCGCGAACAACCGCTCGATACGCACGCCCGGATGCCGTAGAAGAATCCGCATCAGCTCGGCGCCGGAATAGCCGGAAGCGCCGAGAATCGAAACCGCTATCTGTTCCTGCACGTGTTGATCCGTAGGAGACTCTGTGAATTCAAGAGGTATAAATATACATAGATCATGCATGGATATGCAAGTACATGCATAAATATTCTTTGAATATGCATTCGGGAGGGAGAATCCGGCTGGTGGCGGGGAGTGCGTCATCCGTGGGTCTCTATGGAACAACGAGCCGTAGGAATGCTGCGGAACGAGAGGGCGCGATAGTAAATCTCCCCGGCGTTCTCCGTTCATCACATCACCTCGTTCCGGAATCGGATAGAGGGGATGGGAAGAGGTGCCCGGCAGGGACCGCAGGGAGCCCCGTGATGGAGTTGGGGAAGAGAGATGCCGTAGTAGTGAAGATGAATCTATCGGAACGCCGTACCGGCAACAGCGCGGAGGATCAGGTCTCCCCCGGCAACTTCAGCAGGCCTTCGGCCATCATGCCGGTCATATCGCGGCCCCGCGATAGCGATCCGGTCAGATCCATACAGTGAACAAGGAGAAAGGAACAGAGAAAGCATTCAGGAGAAGATGCTGAAGAGGAGATAGGAGAGCACGCCACCAACCAGGCAGCAGATGATATTGACCAGATCGTTGGTGGCCCAGCGCCGCCCGGCGGCCAGACGGGCCGGCTCCCCGCAATGCACGGATCGCTCGGTAAGAGTGTCGCAGACCACGCAGCGGTAGCGGGCCTGAAGCGATGCGCCGGCGATGCTGTCGGCGAACATGCCGGCGATACCGCCTATCAGCGGGGCGGCGAACATCGCAGCGGAGAGATCGCCCCGGAAGGCGCCGCTCAGGGTCACGCAGCAGGCACCGGCAACCGCACCGGCGGTTCCGGCCGCCGAGATACCGCCGGAGACTCCGGGGGCCACGCGCCGCAACGTCAGAATGGAGACCGTCCCTCCCCGGCTCAACGTACCGAGTTCGGTCCCCCAGGTATCGGCGGCAGCGGCGGCGAGAGAGCCGAGATAGGCGGCGAAGATCGCATCGGCGGGATGGATGGCATAGATGATAACGGCAACTCCGGCTATCCCCCCGTTTGCCAGCACCTGCCCGGCATCACGGGTGGAGCCCTTTTCGAACGTCTCTCCCAGCCGTTGCCGTACCTCGTCCCACCGCTTCGGCCCGTACTTGGAGAGGAGGCTGCTGAGAACGAAAAAGACGATCAGGGGGATGCTGAAACCTGCTCCGCCGATTCCGAAGACGATGCTGCCGAGAGCAAAGGCCGCCCATGCGCCGGAAGGAGCCAGAAACCGCAGGCGTCCGGCGGCCAGGCCGATAGCCCCGGCCAGCAGCACGCCGGTCAGAAACCGGAAGAAGGGTTCATCCATACGGGAACATAAAAAAACCCCGGCAGGTATTTCTGCCGGGGTTCTGAAGTGCGGAAGGCGGGACTTGAACCCGCACGCCTTGTGGGCACCACCCCCTCAAGATGGCGTGTCTGCCAATTTCACCACTTCCGCATATCCGCGTGTAAGGGGCCACAAATATACGTATGCCGATAGAGCGTACGCAAGTGCGGACTCCACCGAGTTTGTACAAGACTGTAACCTGGGATGAGTAGTATCTACCGGAATGAGCATGACGGGTACTTGCTCTACCACTTGGTATCTGGTCCGTGGTCAGTCGTCATTAGTCCGTCGCTGAAAGATCGCACAGCAGAGGGGAGGCGAACCGGGCATTCCCGCCCCTCCCCCTGACTACAGACTCCCAGCCCCCCCACACATCTTCAATCGAACATCCAAAGGCAACTATCTACTTGGGCGACGCTGAGTAGGCACTCCCGGAAGAATCCCACGCAAAGCCGCGAAGGCGCAAAGAAGATGTCGTTCTTTGCGCCTT
>JBMDXA010000227.1:0-2553 GCA_048594725.1 Candidatus Kapaibacteriota bacterium | reverse complement strand
ATAGCGGTGATTCGGATGGATGATCCCGGACGGGCACTCGATGCGGTGGAGGCGATCGCCGCAGGGGGGATCACCGTGATAGAGATCACCCTGACCACGCCGGGAGCGCCGGAGCTGATCGGCAGGCTCTCCGGCCGCGATGATCTGCTGGTAGGGGCCGGCACCGTGCTGGATGCCGGGTCCGCACGCCAAGTCTTCGATGCGGGGGCGCTCTTCTACGCCAGCCCGCTGTTCGATCCGGCTCTGGTGGGCATGGCCCGCGACCTGGGAAGAATGTCGATGCCGGGAGCCTACACTCCCACGGAAATCATGAATGCATGGCGAAGCGGCGCCGATATCATCAAGCTTTTTCCCTCTCCTCCGGATGCCGCATCGTTCATCAGAGCGGTGCGGGGACCGCTGCCGGAGGTACGGATAGCCCCTTCCGGCGGGGTGAGCGCATCCACGGCGGCGGGGCTGCTGGCCTCCGGCGCATCGGCGCTGAACGTGGGGAGCTGGCTGACCCATGAGCCGGACGGAAGGCCCGGTTCTCCGGAGTCGGTACGGGCCAGAGCGGCCGCCCTGGCGGGGGTTATCCGGAGCTGACAGAGGAGAGCACAGAGGCTCGCAATCCGTTACCGATTAGCTCTACCGAATGGCACCCGGTTTGTCCTACTTGCACCGTTGAACGACTAGACGAATCATCTCATCATTCTATCTCATAGGGAGAATACCATCATGGCTAAGACCAATGGCACCAGCGCGACCCGAGCGCGGGGTAAATCGGGCAGTCCGGAACAATCGCACGATAACGGCATCAGCAGCAACAACCAGCCGGGCAACCCGCTGATTCAGGCGCTGCAGGTGCAGGTTGCCAATGCAACGCTGCTGTATCTGAACTACAAGCACTATCACTGGCAGACCTTCGGCCCTCTCTTCCGCGATCTGCATCTGCTGTTCGATGAGTTCGCCTCGGCGATCCTCATCACCATCGACGATTTCGCCGAGCGGATCAGGATGATCGGCGGCGACCCGGTTGCCGACCCCACCGAGATGGTCCGCATCGCCACGGTAAAGGTTGCCTCCACCAAGGGAGTGATGCGCCAGATGGTAGCCGAGGCCGATGCCAACGAGATCACCGTCATCCGCGAGATGCGCGCCGGTGCCCGTCTGGCCGACGACTGCGACGATCCCGGCACCGCCGATATCTTCGCGCGCATCGTGCAGATCCATGAGAAGCACGAGTGGTTCCTGCGCGATATCCTCGAGGAAGGGGACGGGCTGGTGGACTAACCAGGCTGCCGGCCAGGCTGATGCAGCAAAGGGGAATGGCCGATTATACCGGCCATTCCCCTTTTTCTTTTTCCCGGGATGTTCCCGGCCCCCGTGTCTTGTCGTAGTGCCGGTCTTTTTAGTTCTGGTCCGGCTGCGGAGTCATGCGCAGATACGGACGCAGAGCGGTATATCCCTTCGGGAACTTCTGCTCCAGTTCGGCCGGGTCCTGGATCGCCGGCAGGATCACGCAGTCGCCGCCGTTCTTCCAGTTGGCCGGGGTTGCCACGCTGTAGGTATCGGTAAGCTGGAGCGAATCGATCACCCGGAGCAGCTCGTCGAAATTGCGGCCGGTGCTGGCCGGGTAGGTGAGCGTCAGGCGGAGCTTCTTCTTCGGGTCGATGATAAACACCGAGCGGACCGTGAAGGTATCGTTGGCGTTCGGGTGGATCATATCGTAGAGATCGGAGACCTTCCGGTCGGAATCGGCCAGGATGGGATAGTTGAGCTCTACGCTCTGGGTATCCTCGATATCCCCGATCCAGCTGTTGTGCGACTCCACGCTATCGACGCTCAGCGCTATCGCCTTGACGTTGCGGCGGTCGAACTGCTCCTTCAGACGCGCCACCTCTCCCAGCTCCGTGGTGCAGACCGGAGTGAAGTCCTTGGGGTGCGAGAAGAGAACCACCCAGCTATCGCCGGCCCAGTTGTAGAAATCGATCTCCCCTTTCGAGGACTGCTGCGTGAAATCCGGGACGATGTCCCCAAGTCGAAGCGCCATGTCTGCCTCCTGCTGTCGTATCTATGAACGTGATGAGAAGCGTTGATGATCTACCGTAACGGTATGAAAGGCACAAACTAGAAGCAGTTCCGGTAATCTCAAAATCACCTCCGCGAAACTCCCGTCCGGCGGCCGATCGCACCCGTGCCCGGCTGCCTTCCATCATCGCCCCCGCGGGCGCTCCCCGGCAGGCTCGGCCAGGTCATCCCGACAACGCCTTACAGCCCGCCCCACGCACCCCCCACGACAAACGAACGCACCTGGCAGTCCCGGCCGGTATTCATAAAAAAAGGTGCCGGGCAAAAATCCCGGGATATCGATATTCACGAAATGATTGCCGAAGAGAGTGGCAGTACGGTTCAGGGCAGTTTTTTTAAATGCCGTTCGCCGGTGATGGACCATATATCATATGTAAGATCACAAGGTGCATAAAAAAAGGCGATTATATACCTGATAGACCCGAGCATGCCCGATGCATCACGGGAAGGGGGGGAGGGGCCCAGAATGGGTGTTTATTTTAG